>NZ_CP115780.1 GCF_027913215.1 Paracoccus aerodenitrificans | reverse complement strand
CAGTCGCTGCGTCATGCACAAGAGTAGCTAGGGTTTGCGGCAGGCTTGTCTTAGGAACCTTTCGGATATACATTACAAGACGTATATCCGCATGGGAGGTCACGATGCAGGTCGCAAAATGGGGTAACTCGCTGGCCGTCCGTTTGCCCGCGGAGCTCGTCCGAGAGCTTGGTCTCAAGGAGGGTGATCAGATCGACCTGGTCAAGGACGACGGTCGGGTCAGAGTCCGTCGCCTTGCTCGTGCGGATGAGGTACTTACCGGCCTGCGCCGCTTCCGGGGCAAGTTGTCCGCAGCAGAACGTCTGAGCCGCGACGACGCACATGAGCGTTGAGTTCGCGGACACGAATGTCGTTCTTTACCTGCTCGACGACGGCCCAAAGGCCGATCGCGCCGAGGTCATCCTGGGGCAGGGGCCCCGGATCAGCGTTCAGGTTCTAAACGAGTCACTGGTGAACTGCCGCCGCAAAGCTGGCCTCGGTTGGGAGGAAGCAGCGGCCTTTCTCGAAGGCGTGCGCGCCTTGTGTCCCGTCGAAGATCTCACCGTGCAGACCCATGACGTCGGCCGCGCTTTGGCGGAACGCTACGGCTTCTCGATCTACGACGCGATGATCGTGGCCAGCGCTTTGGTTGCGGGGTGTACCACGCTGTGGAGCGAGGACATGCAAGATGGCCTGCTGGTGGAAGGCCAGCTTCGCATCGTCAACCCCTTTGCATGAGCGAACGGCTTCTGTGCCTGAAACTGACCACAACCTTGTAATCCTTCCCTATAGTGGAGGATTTGCAAGGTTGTTAGGCTACTCAAGCAGCCCCAGCCTCTCCGCCCGCTCCAACAGCATCTTGACTGACGACGGCTGCCATCTCGTTCGGCCACGTGGTGTGCGTTCGCGCATTGATTCCAGCCGTTCACAGATCGCCTGGAGCGTAATGCCGGGATCCGCGCCCTTGATGGCGGCGACGATGGCGGGCAGGCGGTCGTCGGTTTCGCGGCGGCCGGCGCGGGCCAAAACTGTCTCGGGCAGGAAGCCGTCGCGGACATAGGCCTTCACGGCGCGCAAGAGACGGCTTTGGGTCCAGCGACGCGCCTCGGGCAAGGGGCCGTTGATGATGCGCACCACGTCTTCCCAGGCCAAGTCAGGGCGCAACCGGCGCACATGGGGCACCCAATCTTGTGCCGTTTCGTTCAGACGCTCCATGTAGCCGTCCTGTCGCGCTAGCCGCACCTTGCGAAGAGCGGCAGGGTCTTTGGCCCGCAGTCCAGGGTTTCCGCCCACGCGGCCCTTTGTGCGCGCACTGGCGAGGCCGGCCTTGGTGCGCTCCCGGATCAGGGCGCGCTCGAACTCGGCCGCAGCGCCCAAGACCTGCAGCGTGAACTTGCCCTGCGGGGATCCAGTGTCGATCGGGTCCTGGATCGAGCGAAAGAACGCACCCCTAGCCTCCAGCCGCTCGATCACTTCCAGCAGATGCGACAGAGACCGCGCAAGCCGGTCGATCCTCACGACGACCAGCGTATCGCCACTCTGGATGCGTTCGAGCACACGCCCAAGCACCGGCCGCGCGCGATTGCCGCCTGAGGCGTGCTCTTCATAGATTTCGGCGCAACCCGCAGATTTCAGGGCCTGCGACTGGGGCAGGGGGGTTTGATCCTCTGTGGATACGCGCGCATAGCCTATCAATGGCATCAAAACAGTCTTTTTGCAGTTTCATATAGCGGCAATAAACGACCATTTGTAAACGAGTGCAATCTCCTTCTCTGTGGTGAAGTTCGCTGCAAATGCAGGGGTAATCCTTCAACGAGCTCGATCAGAGAGCATTCAGGCATCCGCGCGCCGGCTGCCTTTGAAAAAGGGGCGTGACCACCAACTCACAAAGCCCTTTGGTGCTATGCATTGTTATGATAATTTGCACATATGAGCACGCAAACCCCATCATTGCTAGATGATTTCAAGCACCTCGACATCGATATGGAAGAGGTCGAGCGGGCCTCTGAGGAAGATTTGTGGTTTGTGCCCGGTCCAACGGAGGAGGGGCCGGATTACTTGCCGCCCGGTCCGCGGACGCAACCTAAAGAGAACGATCTTTGCGGCGATTGGCAGCGCGCCGAAGCAAGCTGCGCGGCACGCCTGGCGCGGGTGGCCGGACGGCTCGGTGCGCTGGACGACCGGCTTCGTCGGGGCCCGGAAGGCTGGCGGCACCGGCTTGCGTTGATCGAAGCTGCCGAGCTCAGCTGGTTCGTGGGCGACAGGATCGGTCAGGACCGGCTGGCGCTATGGATATCCATGCATCTGTCGGGCGTACAGGAGGACACGTCCGCCCTGGCGCGGATCGGATGGGCTGTGCGGCGGCTTGCTGGCGGACCGGGACCGGAGGACGATCTGGCCGCCTTCCTTGACCGACGCGACCCTGAAAGCATTTCCGATGATGAAGAACCTTTTGCCGACCGCGCCGGTGCGTGGCTCGATCTGATGACAAGGGCCGCTGAATTGCATCCGGTCACCCGCGCCTGCATGGGCTTCCATCTTTGGCGCCTCGCAGGCCTTGGGCAGCATTCGGATCAGTTGGAGGCCGCTGTGACTGCCGGGCGCGTCGCGGCGCAAGAGGGCAGGGGGGCCATCTTCGCGCCGCTGGCGGTGGGCGGTGCAGGAGGGCTGCGCGTTGGCGGCTCGCCGCGCGATAGATTGGCGGGCTGGCTCGCCGGAATGGAGGAAGCCTGCCTGACCGCCATGCGACATCTGGACGATATCGAGGCATGGTCCAGGAAAGCGGAAACCAGGATGAGCGCACTTTCAGGTAAGACGCCGCCCGCCCTGCGTCGGATATTGGCCGAATGGCCTCTTGTCTCTGCGCCCATGGCAGAGGCACTGACGGGTGCAAGTCGGGCGGCCGTCCAGCGCAACCTTGCATGGATGGAGGCGCACGGTCTCATCCGCGAGGTGACCGGCGCGGGGCGGTTCCGGATGTGGCGGGCGGCTGCGTGAACAGGGCCGCAAACAGGCCCCTGCACGGCCGCACGGTCGAGACGGCAGGGCGGAATTGCTGGATGAACGCCTGGCCGGTAAACTTGTCGGGTCCAATTCAGGGGAGTGGTCGATCATGACTGAGCCGAAACTGACGACGGGCACGCGGCAGGCCTGCTGGCGCAAGCAGAATGCTGCAAAGTACAGCGCCCATCTCGCGGTGCAGCGCGGGCTCAAAAGCGGTGAACTGGTCAGACAGGGATGCGAGGTCTGCGGACATTCCCGAACAGACGCGCATCATGATGATTACGCGGCGCCCCTTCAGGTCAGGTGGCTCTGCCGGCAGCATCACGTTCGCCTTCACAAAGGAGGCGAGGATCTGTTCACGAACAGACCAAGGCACCAAACCTGATCCAGACGCAAACGCTGCGCGATTGTCCTGAGCCAAGAAAGTTCGTTATTTGGTTCGCTGATAAGCACCAAAGTCGGGCCGTTGATCAGAAAGGCCTCGGTGACGTTCTGCGCGAATGTTGGCGCCATTTGCAGCAACCCCGCCTAACCAACAACGCATACCTGCAAGCACCTGCGCCCGACGCAGCTTCTTGCGAAGAACCGCTCGACCAGCGCCATCTGCTCCATGAACCTGAAACACATTCTTTGCCAGATCGAGCCCGACCGTGATAATCTCCGACATGACCGCTCCCCCTTGTGGATCCTAAGAGACCCACCTTGGCACACATATGCCGTCGGGGGGCGGTTACATCATCAACGCCGGTGTACTCCATAACCCGCGCGCCAGTAGGGTGCGAAGAAAACCGTTTGCAGTTAATGCATTTGTTGCACTTATTTCATATATGGTGGTAGACAGCAGAAAACGGAGAGGAGACCACCATGAACATGTTGGCACACCGGCATCTTCCACCGACCCCGCAGGACGCTGCGATCGCGCGTGTCTCGGGACAGGCCCTGTCGCGCTTTGCGGCAGCCCGAGGACCCTTGAAGCTTCGCGTTACAGACGCGGAGCAGATGGAACCGATCGAACTTCCCGCCGGCGCTGTTGCGCTACTCATGGAGATCCTTGAGGCGATGGCAGCCGGTCGCGGCGTCACCATCATTCCCGAGAACGCCGAACTCTCGACAGTCCAGGCGGCAGAGGTGTTGAATGTCTCTCGGCCGTTCCTGATCAAATTGCTTGAGGATGGCAGTATCCCGCATCGGAAGGTCGGCAAGCATCGCCGCGTCCGTATGGAAGACGTCATGTCGTACAAGGCAGCCATCGACAACGAGCGCGAAGCCGTCCTTGATCAACTGGCCGCCGACGCACAGGACCAGGACATGGGCTATGGCTCGAAATGAGCCAGTACACGGTGCTGTTCGACGCGAATGTTCTCTACCCCGCGCCAATGCGGGACGCGCTGATGCAATTGGCTGTCACAGATCTTTTCAAGGCGAAGTGGACGGCTGACATCCATCGGGAATGGATCGACGCCCTTCTACGCAATGAACCTCATCGAGAACGGGCGGCGCTCGAGCGGACCCGCGACCTGATGGATAGGGCAACACGCGACTGCCTAGTCACCGGCTATGAGGCCTTGGTGCCGGCCCTCATATTGCCGGATCCCGACGACCGGCACGTTCTGGCGGCCGCTATCGTCGGGCGCTGTGACGCCATCGTCACTCAGAACATGAAGGACTTCCCACCAGAGGCACTTGTACCATTCGGCATCGAAACTCAGCACCCCGACGACTTTTTCCGGAACCAGCTTTCTCTCGCGCCCGGTCTGGTTTGTTCAGCGCTGCGCAAAGTTCGCGCGCGCCTCAAAAACCCGCCCAAGAGCGTTGACGAGTATCTGTCGATCCTGACACAGCAAGGGCTGGTCGCCACTGTAGCGGATCTGGAACAGTTCGCCGATCTGCTTTGATCGGGCAGGAGCAAAAAATGTAGGCTCCAGAACCCGTCTATACAGGATCTTCTGCAGGTCGCCGCTTTTATAGATGAATACCGGCCGTTCCGATGAAGAAAAGACCGGTGATTTCCATAGCGTGGGGTTCCAATGCTGCCGGAGGATGTGATCCAACTCAACCCTATGCGGCACCTTGAACTCGCGTTGTCGCGATAGTTCGGGCAAATCGGATGGCAGGTACCCTGTCTTCTCCTGACGGAGATGATCGCGCATGTCGATGGTCAACGGCAGCATCTCCAGCAAGGCAGCGGCGGCATCGTTATCGGCAAGCTTGGCAGTCACCTCGCCCCAGTCTGACGAAACTCAAATTTGTTCCTGTGCCATAGCACCTCCCGACAATCCCAGGGCGAAGGCAGCAGCGCCTGATACCGATCTCCACATTCGACGTTCCTCCGTTCAGTGAGCTCTGACTGGCAGAAGCCCGCGCTGGCGCGCGGGCCGTCGAGCAAGCTCAGGCTGCGAGATGCTCGTCAAAGAACTCCGCCAGCCGGTCGAAGGGTATCATGTCCACCTGATCGTAGAGGTCGACATGATCGGCGCCCTCGATGATCATCAGTTCCTTCGGCTCGGCGGCAGCGTTATAGGCATCCTCGCTGAAATACCGCGAATGCGCCTCGGAGCCCGCGATTACCAGCATGCGGTCAGACGCGCAGCAGCGTCTTGATCGCGCGGCGTTCGTCCATCGCGCGGTAGCCTTCGGCCACCTCGGCGATCGGCAATTCGAGGTCAAAGACTCGGCCAGGCTGGATCTCTCCGTTCAAGACCTTGTCGATGAGGTCCGGCAGATAGCGACGCACTGGCGCCGGACCGCCGAACAGCCGCTTCTGAGCGAAGAAAAGACCCTCACCTGTGAAGGTCACTTCGTGGGGCACGCCCACGAAGCCGATCGAGCCGCCGGGGCGGCAGGAACCCATCGCCTGATCCATCGCCCCTTGGTTGCCGACGCATTCCAGCACGGCATCCGCGCCCACGCCGCCCGTCAGTGCCTTGACGGCGGCGATGCCTTCCTCGCCGCGCGCGGCGACGATGTCGGTCGCGCCGAGATCGCGCGCGAGCGCCTGGCGATCTGGGTGGCGGCTCATCGCGATGATGCGCTCGGCGCCCATGAGCCTGGCCGACAGCACCGCCATCAGCCCGACAGCCCCGTCGCCGACCACGACGGCGGTCGAGCCCTCCTTCACGCCGGCAGCCTCGGCGGCGTAATAGCCTGTACCAAGGACGTCGGATGTCGCAAGGAGGTGCGGGATTGCTGCTGCATCCGGCACCTCTTGCGTCGGCACCAGCGTGCCATCCGCGAGTGGTACGCGGGCGTAGGGGGCCTGCGCTCCAAGCATGAACTCACGCTGTTCGCAGGAGGACGGATACACCTCGATGGCCACCCGGGATTACACCGATGAAGGCGCTGAAATTACACCACGTCCGCGGACGCTAACGCTTCAGCACTCGGCATCCCGATGACCGTGGCCGCAGAATAAGTGTGCCCGGGGAAAGGGACATTGCGCTCGCCAGCTGATTTATCCAACAGCGCCCCTCGGACCTCTCGAAACGATCGAGAGGAACCTGCGGCGCTATCAAAGCGGGCAGGGTGGATATCATCGCTTCGGCGGTCTGAATAGCCCCGCGTTTCTTGGACGCCTTCTTGTCTCAGTTTCTACTGCCGCTAGAAGTCGACACGTGACAGCATTCCGTTCCGCGCGTGCTTGCGCTTGCCCCATCTCTGGACGTCAGAGCTGATCGGCGATGTATCGGGCGATCGGCATGGCGCTTGTCGCGGCGGGGGAGGGGGCGTTGAGAACCGTCGTCAGCCCGCCGTTCGACTTGATCAGGAAATCGTCCACCAGCGTTCCATCGGGTCGGACGGCTTGCGCCCGGTTAGCTGACCTGTAGGCTCCGAGATCGCCCAGTTTGATCTGCGGGCAGTATTTCTGTACCTGATTGAGATAGGCGCTTTTGAACAGCGATCCCTTGAGCTCCTGCAGGGTCGCCATCGGGTGTTTCGCCAGCGTGCGCCACAGGCCGCTATAGCTCAGCGCGCTCAGCGCATCGCGGGGGTCGATGCTGAAGCGCCCGTATTTCTCGCGGGCGAGGGACAGGACCGCGTTTGGGCCCACGGTGATTGTCCCGTCGATCATCGGAGTGAGGTGGACGCCGAGAAAGGGAAGATTCGGGTCGGGAACGGGGTAGATCATGCTGTGCACGACGGTGTTGAGCGCCGCGGGCAGGACGAAATATTCGCCGCGAAACGGCAGGATGCGAATGCCCGGGTCGATTCCGAGAAGCCGGGCGACGCGGTCTGAGGCGAGCCCGGTGCAGGCGATGACCCGCCCCGTGGTCACGGTTTCCCCGCCGACCTCGATCGCATAACCCGACGACGTGGCCTTGACCGCGGTGACGGGGGCGTTGAACTGGATATCGCCGCCGGCATTCTCGACTTCGGCCAGCAGCGCCCTGGTCACGCCGGTATAGTCGACAATCGCGGTTGCCGGGATATGAAGCGCACCGACGCCTGCGATATTGGGCTCCTGCCGGCGCAGTTGGTCCGCGTCGATCAGGTTGGCCTGCACGCCATTTTCGGCGGCGCGCGTCTGAAGGCCGGACAGGCGGCTCGCTTCGAGATCGTTCGTCGCGACGATCAGTTTTCCGCGCGGATCGTATCCGATGTCATGGGCGGCGCAATAAGCGCGAGTCTCTTCGAGGCCTTCGCGGCAGAACCGTGCCTTGAGACTTCCGGGGGTGTAGTAGACCCCGGAATGCACCACGCCCGAGTTTCGGCCCGTCTGGTGGAAGGCGGGGCGGGATTCCTTCTCGGCGATCAGGATGCGCACGCCGGGCTTGCGCCGGGTCAGCTCCGCGCCGAGTGCCGCGCCAACGATGCCGGCGCCGATGATGACATAGTCAAATAACCTTGCGGTCATCTTCATGCCTTTCTTGTTTTTGAGGGGGGCTGCACATGGGTCGCTTCCCAGATGTGCCGAGTTGGCATCATGTGGTCCACTGTCAGTGTTGAAAGGGTGTCACGATCGCCACGCTCAAGCGCGTCGATCATCAGCCGGTGTTCGCGCCGTGCCTGGGTCAGCCATTCGGCTTCGACGATGCCATGCGACCGGATCGGGGCGGACCTGCGGTTCAGCATGGCGATCATTTCGCACAGCAGGCTGTTGCGGCAGAACGCAAAGAGCTGGGTGTGAAAGGCGTCGTTGAGCCGGTGAATGTGGATAGGCGGCGCGCCGGCCTCGATTGCGGCTTCGTATTCCGCCTGTGCGGCGCGCAGGTTGCGCAGATCGCCAAGCGAAACAGGAAGCGGCATGATCCGCACCGCTTCGCGGTGCAGTGCCGCGCGCATGTGGTAAAGCTCGTCGACCTCGGTCGGCGTGAAGCTCTTGACGCGTGCCGAGCGGCCGCGCTCTTTTTCGACGATGCCGCGCCCGACCAGTTCCTGAAGCATGGCGCGTATGATGTGGCGCTTGGCGTGGAACCGTTCCATCATGGCGTCTTCGACCAGCTCCGCTCCCGGCGCTATCGAGCCAAAGATGATCTCTTCCTCGGTGAAGTCTGCGAAGGAGGCGGCCTCCTCGTCACTCCTAATCTTGTGACGGGGCGGGGTCATCTGACAATCAGATCCAAGCGCGACGGCTCTTCCCAGGCCCATGCATCGTTTTGCCGACGCAGGACCGGGTGGTGACCGCAGACGATCACATCCGCGTTGTCGCGGATCCATTGCAATGTCTCGGGGCTTCGGTTCAGCGGGTCAAAGGCCTCTCCCGCGTCACCGGTGACCAGTTCCCGATAGGTCTTGCAGGCATCTCCGGCAACGACGATGCGCTGCCCGTCTGGGCCTTCGAAGGCCAGCAGCGTCATTCCGGGGGTATGGCCGGGAGCATGTCGAAACCGTAATCCGGCGGCGAGATCGCCGCTTTCGCCCACAAACCTCAGATCCCTTGTCGCGAGCCAGGCGCAGATCGCGGGAGAGCCGAACAGATCCTGCGGGTGAGGGGCCTTGGCATAGGCCCACTCGGATTGCGAGACATGGAAGGTGGCCTCGGGGAAAAGCTCCACGTTGTTCATATGGTCGAAGTGAAGGTGCGACAGGAACACGTGGCGAATGTCGCCGGGCGAGAGGTTCGCGCGCTCAAGCCCGGCCAGAAGTTGGTGGCGGGTGGCGTGGTGCCCAGTGTCGAACAGAACGGGGCCAAGCTCAGGATGCCGGATCAGGGCAATCACCGAGAAACCGAAGAAGCCCCCTCGGAAGCTCAGGCTGTTGCCGGGGACAAGGATCTCCATTTCTATCGGGTTCATGACAGGCCTCTATGCTTATTATTAATAATAATATCGCCGTTAACCTGCGATGCAAGCGATAAAAATAACGAAAAAACGTGTACTATTAGCACTTCGTGAATCCACCTTGCGTATGCCGCAAAAATTTATTAATAGTTTGTGCGATGTCGAATTCGATCTGAGGGAGGAAACCCATGAAACTGTCTCGTACCTTGCTTGCGGTCGCGTTGTTCGCACTGCCGGCAGCATCGTCGCTTGCGGAAACTGTCTGGCAGATGCCGACGCCCTATCCCCAGGCCAACTTCCACACCCAGAACATCGAGCAGTTTGCCAAAGACGTCGAAGCGGCAACCGATGGCGAGCTGAAGATCGTGGTGCACCCGGCCGGGTCGCTGATCAAACATGCCGAAATCAAGAACGCCGTGCGGGCGGGACAGGTCGAGATCGGCGAATTCATCATTTCGAGCCTAGCGAACGAAGACCCTATCTTCGCGCTCGACTCGGTTCCCTTCGTGGCGACGTCTTACGAAGATGCCGGCAAGCTTTATCAGGCATCGAAAGCGGATCTGTCCGCCGCGCTCGAACGTCAGCGGATGACGCCGCTGTTCTCGGTGCCGTGGCCGGGGCAGGGGCTCTATACGGATCGGCCGATCGAGATCGCAGCGGATCTGCAGGGGGCTCGGATGCGAGCCTACAGTCCGCAGACCGAGCGGTTGGCACAGCTTCTGGAGGCAATTCCGACGCAGGTCGAAGTGCCCGATCTGGCCCAGGCCTTCACGACCGGGCGCGTCAACGCGATGATCACGTCGACCTCGACCGGGGTGAACACCGCGGCCTGGGATTACCTGACGAATTTCTACGACGTTTCGGCGTTCCTGCCGAAGAACATCGTCGTGGTGAACACCCGCGCGCTGCAGGCCTTGTCGCCGGAGATTCAGGCGGCGGTTCTGGATGCGGCCGGCAAGGCCGAGGCGCGCGGCTGGAGCATGTCGGCCGAGGATCACGCGGCGATGCGCAAGGTGCTTGAAGAGCATGGCATCATCGTGTCGGAAGGCTCGGACGAACTGAACGCGAGCCTGATGGAGGTCGGGGCGCAGATGGCGGCGGAATGGTCGAAAGAGGCTGGCGCCGAAGGCGTGGCCATCCTGGAAACTTACCAGAATTCCAAATGACGCCTGACGTCGGGGTCGGTGTTTCCGGCCCCGACACCGTTCACGCCGGAGGTCCGATGAAACAGGCTTTGGAACTGCTCTATCGTTTTAGCGGCGGGCTCGCCGCCTGCTCGTTACTTGCTATTGCGCTGATCGTCTTCACGCAGGTGGTGTTCAATCTGATCGATTTCATCGCCGGCTGGCTGGTCGGGGGCAGCCTTGGGTTGCTGATCCCGTCCTACGCGCAATTCGCGGGCTATGCCCTTGGGTTTGCGACCTTCCTGTCGCTTGGACTTGGCTTTAGGCGCGCCGCCCATATCCGGGTTACCCTGATCGAGAGCCGCCTGCCGAAAGCCCTGCGGCGCAGCACCCTGATCCTGGTGTCCGCGACCGGGATGGCCATCGCCGGCCTGATGGCGTGGAGCTTCGGTCATCTGGCCTGGGAGTCCTGGCAATGGGGGGATCGCGCCTCGGGGCTGATCCGCACGCCGCTCTGGGTTCCGCAGGTCGTCATGCTGTTTGGCATCGCGGTGTTTTTCATCTCATCGCTGCACACTTTCGCCGAGATGATCCTGACAGGGCGGTCGGATGCCCTTGTCGAGGATGCCGCGCTGGAGGACGCCCACAATGAATGAAGTCGTGATGTCCGTTCTGCTGCTGGTGACGCTGCTTGGCTCGCTGGCGCTCGGTCTTTGGGTGTCCATCGCGCTGTTCCTGAGCGGCGCGGTCGGTATCTTGATGTTTTCCAACGCGCCGCTGACCAGCGCCCTGGCCACCAATGTCTGGTCAAGCTCTGCCGAATGGTCGCTGGCGGCGCTGCCCTTGTTCATCTGGATGGGAGAGATCCTGTTCCGGTCCCGGGTGTCGTCGGATCTGTTCACCGGGCTGGCGCCCTGGCTGCGCAGCCTGCCCGGCGGGCTGAGCCATGTCGGGATTTTTGCCTCGGGGATCTTCGCCGCTGTTTCCGGATCCTCGGCGGCGACCTGCGCCACCGTCGCCAAGGTGGCGCTGCCCGAACTCAAGAAACGGGGCTATGACGAAAAGCTGGTGCTGGGGGCGATCGCGGGATCTGGCACACTGGGGCTGATGATCCCGCCCTCTGTCATTCTGATCGTCTACGGGGTTGCCGCGGAACTGTCGATCGCCCGGCTGTTCATCGCCGGGATCATGCCCGGGCTCATGATCTTTGCCCTCTATGCCGCGTATATCGCCCTGTGGTCGATCCTGAACCCGTCGAAGGTGCCGGAAAAGGATCCGCCGCTGCCGCTACTGGAGCGGATCCGCGGCACCGGAACGCTCATCCCGATCAGCTTGCTGATCCTCGGGGTGATCGGGTCGATCTATCTGGGCATCGCCAGCCCGACCGATTCCGCCGCGGTGGGGGTGGTTCTGGCCCTGGGTCTGAGCTGGTGGTTCGGCGATCTGAACTGGAAGATGTTCAAGGAAAGCCTGATGGCCGCCACCTTGTCGTCGGCGATGATCGCCTTCATCATGGCGGGGGCCGCCTTTCTGACGGTTGCGATGGGCTATTCCGGCCTGCCCGCGCGGGTGGCCGGCTGGATCGGCGATCTCGGGCTCAGCAATGCGGCCCTGTTGGCCGCGCTGACGGTGTTCTTCATTCTCATGGGGTGCTTTCTCGATGGCGTGTCCATCGTGGTGCTGACCACTGCCGTGTTGCTGCCGACGGTCCTGCAGGCGGGGATCGACCCGATCTGGTTCGGCATCTTCCTCGTGCTGGTGGTGGAAATGGGGCAACTGACGCCGCCGGTGGGTCTGAACCTCTTTGTTCTTCAGGGCATGACAGGGCGCGACATCCTCTTTCTGTCAAAGGCGGCATTGCCGTTCTTCGGCCTGCTGATCGTCGGATTGATCCTGATTTCGGTCTTCCCCGGCATCATCTCCTTTCTGCCCTCCCTGATGTTCTCGAAGTAGGCAGCCCTCGCCTCGCCTCGATCCGGGGCGAGGCGACGCATCATGCTGAACGGCATAGGTGGTAGGGCTTTGTCAGGTTGCAGGCCGCCCGATCGCCGGATAGCGAATGGCCATGCTGAATCTATCCGACCTGTCCCGTATCAAGGGCTTCCGATTTCCGCGCGCCGTGGTCGGTTACGCCGTCTGGGCGTATCATCGGTTCGCTCTCAGCCTGCGGGGTGTCGAAGATCTCCTCGCCTCACGCGGGGCCCGCGTTTCTTACGAGACCGTGCGGAACTGGGTCGCGCGCTTTGGCCGGCAGTTCGCCGCCCGGATCTGCCGCGCAGGAATTTCGCGGTCTTCGCCACGACGGCATGCGGGGTGGTGACCTCCTGAAGTCCCGCGTCGGAGGCCTCTCTCTCTTCGGCACCCGCTTTTCGCGCTCTGCCCGCTGCTCATGTGCGAGCCTCTTGACGCTTTCTGGAAGCGCAGAGGTGGCCCCCCGGATGCTGACGCGATCCATGCGAGGGTCCTTCAACTCGAGAAACGGCGGGACGGGCGGGGTCTCTCCGGCCGCAACTTTCGCCCAGTATCCCCGCGGCGGGACGGGGATGCGGTGGCGACTGCAAACCTCCGCCAGCCCTCTGTCGGAGATGCCGAATTCCTGCGCCAGCGTCGTCATCGGTTTGCTCCAGACGAGGTCATACAGATTGCGTCGGGTCAGAACACGGGGCTGGAGCACGTTTGGAACACCGATATTTTCGCGAGATGTGTGAGGAGCGTTTTCGAAGATGATGTCGCAGGATCGGGAGCAGGTACAGCGGATGTAAGGACGCGCTGAACGCGAACCTGGGCTGCAGACATGATCGGTCTGCAGCACTGGGGCGCGGCACCTTAAATCGGCAGTCCTTCTTCGCCTTTCGCTGGCGCGGCCAACGAATTCGCGCCCCTACCGCCACATCCGGGCGGCAATGTCCTGCTCTTCGCGGCCGACGGCATCGGCGTAGATCGCCGTCGTGCTGAGCTGTGCATGGCCGAGCCAGCGCTGCAACATGTGCAGGGGCACGCCCTGGACCAGGGGCTGATACAGGCGAACGGTCTCTCGGGCTTGCCGCAGAAACGCCCTTGCAGCCTTGGCATTTCGCCGCGCCGTCAGCCGAAAATCGATCAACTGGCCGAGCTGATCGACGGCGCGCCATAGATAACACCAGCGTCCACCGACGCGGATGTAGGTCTCATCGACATGCCACTGCTGCCCGCGCCAGGAACGATGGCCACCATAGGCCCGTTTGCGGATCTCGGGGCCGAACTTCCTGACCCAGCGGTGGATTGTGGAGGCATCGACTGTCACCCCGCGCTCGGCCAGCAAATCGCGGACGTCGCGGCACGACAGCGGGTAGCGACAGTACCAGCGCACCGCTAGAAGGATGATCTCCCGAGGAAAACGATGCCGCTTGAACGGATTCTTGTGCTGTCCCATCGGCCCCCCCATCATTACCAACTCAAGGAACTTGCGGTGGTCGGCTAGGGTCTGTTGACGTTCACCGCAGCCGAATGATGGTTGCAGCGATGGCGACGAAGGCTGAGAAGCTGCTGTCTGTCTTGCAGCACCGCATGGCGATCCCTCTGTATTCCTTCAGTTTCCCGAAGAAGTTCTCGATCAGGTGACGCCACTTGTAGGTGTCGCGGTCGAACTCCGCCGGGAAGCGGCGGTTGGACTTTGGCGGGATTACTGCCTCGATCCCCTTCTCGGTTAGGGCGTCTCGCACCCAATCGGCATCAAACGCCCTGTCGGCGAGGAACTGGCCGCAGGTCAACCCTTCGAGCAGCGCTGCTGTTCCACGCAGATCGTGAGCCTGCCCCGGCAGCAGACGGAAATCGATCAGGTTGCCGAGTGCGTCGGCCAGGGCCATGATCTTGGTCGTCACGCCGCCGCGCGAGCGTCCGATGGCCTGGCTCTGAGTCCCCCTTTTGCGCCCTGTCCATGGCGGTGGACCTTGACGATAGTGCCGTCGATCATGGCGTATTCGAAGTCGGTGTCTTCGGCCAAGGCTCTGAATATCCTGTAGAAAGCATCCGCCTTAACCCATCTGCGGAACCGCTTGAACACCGAGTTCCATTTACCGAACTCCTCAGGCAGGTCACGCCACGGACAGCCCGTCCGGGCGATCCACAGCACCGCCTCGACGAAGAGCCGAGGGTCAGGGCCCGTGCGACCGGGATCACATTCCCGGCCAAGGCAGTGCGGGCCGATGAGCGCCCATTGCGGATCGGTCAAGGTCATGCGGATCAAGGTCACCTCCATTTGGCAACCTTGAATCACTTCGCGCTCAATATGGGAATCTGGAGGGTTCTGTGAGGTTCGCGGGCGCAACGCCGATGCCGCCGCACGGGTACCGGCGGACCTCATTGAAGCCGAATTGAGCGAACCCGCGAGGTGAATGGCGCTATGGGGATTGTGGTTCTGGCGCGGGCCCTGGGTGGAGGGCGCGAGGGCGGATATGCAGATCGATGGTGCCGGCTGCAGGATTATCCCGCCCATGGTGACGGGGTTACGGTAACCCTCTGGGTTTGCCGTTGGCGATGTTTGGCACCCGCCTGCCCGCGCCGGACTTTCTCGGACCAGATCGGCTCGATTGCGCGTCCTTTTGCGCGGCGCACTTCGCGTGTCGGGGAAATTGTCAGCCATCTTGGGCACGCGACCGGCGGGCGGCCTGCCGAGCGGCTCTTGCACCGCTTGGGCCTTGGGGTCAGTGATGACACGGTGCTTAGGCAGCTGAAGAACCGTGCTCAAGACACTGCCGAGCCGCCGACCGTCATCGGGATCGACGACTGGAGCTGGCGGAAGTCGCAGACCTACGGCACGATCATCGTCGATCTGGAGCGTCGCGCGGTCATCGATGTTCTCGAAGACCGTGATGTGGTCACCTGCACCGACTGGCTGAAACGACATCCCGAGGTGGAAGTGATCAGCAGAGATCGCTGCGGTCTCTACGCCCAGGCTGCCCGGCAAGGCGCGCCGCAAGCGGAACAGGTCGCCGACCGGTTTCATATCGTGCAGAACCTGCGGCAGGCTATCGAGGAGCAGATGAACCTTCACGGCCGTGCGACCGGCAGGGCGCTGCTGTCCGACGCCGACAATATCACCGCAGAGGGAAGCCTTCTGAAGTCCCGCCTTGCGCACAGGACGTCTCGGGAAGAGATTTTCACCACCATCCATGCGCTTCGAAATCAGGGGCTTACCTGCAGCGAGATTGGGCGGCGAACAGGGTTCCCTCGTCGCAGCATCGCGAAATGGCTGCAGTTCGAGACGCCGCCGGACCGCAGGCGGGCAGCTTTGAAGCCGACTTCGCCGTGGTACTTTGAAGAGTTCCTGAGCCAAAGCTGGAAGGGCGGAATTCGAACTGGAAGCGCCCTGTTCCGTCTGATCCGAGAGCGTGGCTACGAGGGGAGCCCGACGCATTTGCAGCGGCTGCTGGCGGGGTGGCGCAGAGCCGAAAAGCAAGCGAAGGGCCCTGCCTTGGAGCACCAGATCCTGGAACCGGTCCGGGACCCGGAAACGGGGCACGCGATCTCCCCGGTCATCGCGGCAGCGCTGTGTATCAAACCCCGCGGAAAACTCACCCCGGATCAGGCGCGGAAAGTCGATGCGCTCAAGGCTGGCTCTCCCGCCTTCGCAACGATGCGCTGCCTCGTCATGCGGTTCAACGGTATCCTGCGTGGCCGCGAGGCAGACCCGCTCCCTGCATGGATCGACGACGCGATCGAAACCGACCTGGCGCCCATCGTGCGCTTCGCACGCACATTGAACCGGGATTTCGATGCGGTAAAAAACGCTATCGAGATGCCCTGGAGCAACGGCCAAGCAGAAGGTCAGATTAATCGTCTGAAGACCCTCAAACGCGCCATGTACGGCCGAGCCGGGCCAGAACTGTTGAGGGCAAGAATGCTGCCCCTCCGCCACACAGATTGAGGCAGAGCCGATTAAAGGGCAACGCGACACCCGGGAACGATTGAAGGCAGCATTGTCTGAGCGGCATTGTCGCGAAAGACCTCCGCCGCGCCGATCAGATACGCCCGCGTTGACGGTTTTCCTGGACCGCGCGCATACCCGATGCAGGCCGGAATATCAGAAGCGACACTACCAGCGTGAATGCACCGCCATTACGATGCATCCACTATTCGTTGTTACTCGGTGGAGGAGTTGATTATTTTGATCGCCTGCGTCGCCCACTCTTCGCCGCCGACCTGCGAATAGAAGTCAGGCCACAACGCTTGAGCAGCGTCGGCCCACTTGGCCTCATCTTGCGGCGCCCCGTGCAGGGTCATCCCACGTTCCACGAGTTCGGCTTTCGCCTCTTCGGTCAGATCGCTTGAAACTTGGCGTCCGTATTCTACGGATTCACGGCCTGCCCGCGCGACGGCTTCCTGAATGTCCTCGGGATACTTCTGGAACACGCGCTCGCTGATCAGCAGAGGTCCGGTCCACATCATGTAATGGATCTCGGTGATGTCACTCTGGACTTCATAGAACCGCGATGAGATTGCGGTCGTATAGGGGTTCTCCTGTCCGTCGATAACACCCTGCTGCAACGCAGGGAAAACCTCGGCCCAATCCATAGGCAAAGGCTCAATGCCCCACGACTGGAAAGTCTTGATCGCGATATCGTTCGGCGACACCCTGATCTTCAGACCCTGCAGATCATCCAGGGCCTCTACGGGCTGGCTCGTCGTCAGAACCCGGAAACCTTTTTCAAGGAGACCCAATGCCCGGACACCGGCTTCCGGTACAAGGCGCTCATTCAGCGGATCGAGAAGTTCATCCATTGCCGCGTGGGCTTGTTCGGTTGTCTGATACGCATAAGGCAGCATCAGGACACCGGCAGAGGGAGCCAGAGGAACAAGATTTCCCGTATACAGGATCTCGGCTTCGATAGAACCCATGCGCAGGGCCTGCGCGACTTCGGTCTCGGTCCCGAGCGAGTTGCTCGGAAAAATCTGAACGGCCACGCGACCGTCGGTATATTCGCTGACTAGTTCCTGGAACTTGACGGCAGTTAGATGGGTGGGGTTACTCTCGTTGTCGCCATGCGACAGACGCATGGTGAACTCCTGCGCAGATGCTAGAGATGCCAGCGTCATGGTGAGAGCGGTGGCGGTAAGAGTGGCTTTCAGCATATTTTTCCTCCTCAAGAAAGATTCGTATCGTCAGTAGACCAGCCCCATCAGGCGCGGCAGGAACATGGTCAGCTGGGGAATGAACGTCACCAGCAACAGGACAAAGATTTCGGCTGCGATCAAAGGCAGAGCCGCCTTGCTGACCCGCTCGACCGTTTCGTTACTTATCTCGCTGGCAACGAACAGATTGACGCCAAGCGGCGGCGTCGAATAGCCGATCTCGCATGCGATGACGAACATGATTCCGAACTGGATGGGATCGATACCGGCACTAACTGCAACGGGCAACAACAATGGCGTCAGGATGATCAACTGGGTCAGAGTTTCCATCCACATTCCGACGAAGATCAGTAGAAGAATGATCAGAAGGATCAGGGCAACCGGACTTTCGAACGTCGTGATCATGAAGCTCGAGAATTGCTGGGGCACCTGGAAGATCGTCAGGACTCGTCCGAGTAGCCGCCCGCTGACCAGGACGAACAGAACCACACCTGTCAGCCTGACGGCATAGGACATGGCATCGACGAAGCCCGGAAGGGTGATCGCACGATAGATGAAGATGCCGACGAAAAGAGAATAGAGAACAGCGACAACCGAAGCTTCGGTCACGGTGAATATCCCGCTGTATATCCCCCCGAGGATGATGATCGGAGCCAGGAGTGCCCACCTAGCCTCCCATGCAGCGGCGCCGATACGCTTGAGATTACGCCCCTCGGGGTTTGCCACCGCGTAGCCGCGTCGAGTGGATATGATACGCGACACTGCCGTCAGGGCGACCGCGAGAAGCATGCCGGGGATGACGCCGGCAATGAATAGACCCGTGATCGAAACCTCGGCTGTGATCCCGTAGATGATCATCGGTATCGAGGGTGGAATGACGACGCCAATGCCGCCCGCATTCGAGGTGATCGCTGCAGCAAAAGACTTGTGATAGCCTTCCTTGATCATCGTCGGGATCATGATGGATCCGATTGCTGCGGCGGTTGCCGGCCCTGATCCGGATATCGCGGCGAAGAAGGTGCATGCCACGATCGTCACGCTTGCAAGGCCACCGGGCGATTTGCCGACCAGGGTTCGGGAAAAGGCGATGAGCCGCGACGTCAGGCCGCCCTTCTCCATCAGGACGCCGGCCAGCACGAACATCGGCACCGCAATGATCAGAAAGTCGTTCACGGCGGAGTAGGCGGCCTGTACGACATATGATAACGGGATGCCGGCGGCGACCATACCCGCAATGGCAGCAAGGCCGATAGAGACGGCGACGGGAACCCCCATGATCAGAAAGACCAGAAAGGCTATTGTAAGGATGATAGGTGCACTCATGATCAGTCGTCCAAGCGAGTGTCGATGACACCCTCGTCATGTTTCCAGCGACGGATCATCACCTGAATGACCCTGACGCTGAGCAGGAGGAACCCAAGGGGAACGATCAACTGGATCCACGCGATATTGATCCCTGTTGTCTGTGAAACCATTGGGAAGCTGAACATGTCGGCGATGTAGATTACGCCGAACCAGATGACGATGGCATTGAAGGCCAACCAGATCAGATCGGCAAGGGTCAAGGCGATCTTCTGCGCCCGTGAGGAAAGCATGGATAGCTGGACGGACACCCTGATATGACGATCTTTCTCTGCAGCAAGGATGAACCCGAAGTAGACCGACCATACGAAGGCGAAACGTGACACCTCCTCAATCCAGGCAAAGGACCAGCCGAGGACATAACGACCGATAACCTGTGCACTCAGCAGAACCAGGACTATGGTCATCAGCACAACACCAAGCCATTCCTCTACCGAGCGTCCCTTTAATGACGATATCATCTCTCTTCCTCTGGCTTGCTAGTCTCGGTGGCCATCATCAGGTCGCGGGGGGATTGCCGCTCCAGCATGGAGTAAAGAGTGACCAGACGCTCTTTGAAATCCCGATGGTGCCGCAGTCGCCCCTCGAACAGGTCAAGCTCCATGAAGCCCTCTACCAACGCGCGTGCATTCCCGTCTGCATTCGCAACGATCATGCGAAACCGATCGGCCAGCGGGTCTGACACCGGGATGACCGCCCCATCGGCGTTTCGCCCGGTATTGTATTGCAGCCATGCCGCGATGGTCAGCGCGTAAAGTTCAGCTTCCGGTCCGTCCACATGGTGCACCGCTGCCTCCACGATTCTTTGGCCCATCTTGAACGAGCTGTCGGTGCCAATCTGGACCAAGGAATGCCGGATATGCGGATTGCGCAGGCGTTCCAGAGTGGTTCGAACATAGGCATCCAGATTTTCACCGGGCGGACAGGTCAACGTCCTGGCCTGTGCCGCGCAAAATCGGGCGAGCCAGGAACCCATGACCGGGTCGTTTGCGGCTTGGCAGCTGGTCTCGAAGCCTGACAGAGCGCCCAGATGGGCGATCGCCGTCTGGGCGCCGTTCAGGATACGGTGCTTCATCAGTTCATAGGGTCGAACGTCCTCGACGATCTGCACGCCCACCTTATCGAGCGGCGGAATCGGCAGCGCGAAGTCATTCTCCAACACCCACTGGCCGAACGGTTCGGCGGCAACCCCAAGCATATCCCGTTCGCCGGCAAGCTGGCTTATCGTTTCAGAAGCTTCATCGTCAACGCGAGGAACGATACGGTCAACCATCGAGACTGGAAAAGAGACGTTCCGTGCCATCCAGCTGGCTAGCGCAGGCCAAGCCTGGTCGACGAATTCCGAAAGGACTGCCTGCAACAGTCGACCATTGGCTGGGATATTGTCGCAGCTGGCCAGCGTCAAACCCGGCAGTCCAGCCTTTTGCCGACGGGCCAACCCCAGGGCCAACCAGCCGATGCCCGTCCGGGGCTGCAGCGGGTCTTCCAGATCGGACGCGATCGCCGAGGGGTCCAGCTTGCGCGTGCCGGGCAGATGGCAGTAGCCCTTTTCGGTCAGCGTCATGGTCACAAGACGCAGCGCTGGATCGGACAGAAAGTCCTCGTGCGGCTTGTCAAGAACCTCACCAATGGACGTGATGCGCCGCAATTCTTGGCCAGCGGCATCACGAAACAGGACGTGATAGGCCCCTTTTTGCACATCGAGGGAGTGACCGATCCGTGGCGGGAAAAGGCACACCTCGCGGATCCGCGCCTCGGGATGGCCAGCATCAATCAATGCAGCGGCGTAGACGGCTTGGTGCGCGCGGTGAAAAGCGCCTGGCCCGATATGAAGAATGGCAGAGGGCGTCATGACGTTACTCTCCGAAGCTGATCAAGACCTTGACGTTCGAAGTCCGATCACCAGCCGCGGCAAAGGCCGCCTCTACCTCTTCTATGCTGAACCGGGCGGTCACGAAAGGAGCGAGATCCACTTCACCCGTGGAGATCTGGCGAACTGCCTCGTCGAACTCCTCCAGAAAGCGATAGGCCCCGACTAAGGTGATTTCACGGATCAACAACCCTGAAAGCGACAGGCCGGAATCAGGAGGCAAGAAACCAACCTGCACGATACGGCCGCGGGGCTTTGTGCATCGAATTGCCATTTCCAGCGCCGAGGCGACCCCTGCGGCCTCCAGAACCACGTCGACCTCGCCGATCGCCTTTTCCGCCGCCTCATCCGCCTTTGGTGAGCCGACGACATAAGTCTCGGCATCGGCGACCCTTGCAATACGCCGAAGCGCTCGTTCAGCGATATCAGTCACGATCAGGCGGCCGGCACCAGCCTTGCGGGCTGCTATGGCAATGAGACTGCCTATCGTTCCCGCCCCCGTCACCAGAACGGTAGCCCCCGCCGTGAGCTGCGCAAGTGCGACGGCATGAAGTGCAACGGCATAGGGCTCGCTAAGCGCCGCAAGCATCGGATCGAAGTCCTGCGGCAATGGCACACATTGTGCTGCAAGCACGACGGGACGTTCGGCAAATCCGCCGTTCGTGTGCGGGTGATGTGCCGCACTACCCATGAATCGCATGTTGCGGCACAGGTGCGTCAGATCAGAGACACATTGATCGCATGTATTGCAGGGGCGGGAAGGGTTTACGGCGACAGCTGTTCCTACGGAAAGCCCAGATACGTCCGGTCCGATCTCGCTTACATATCCGCTGAACTCATGACCCAGGATCATCGGCTCGCGCAGGATCGAATTCGCGACACGGCCGTGATGATAGTAATGAAGGTCTGATCCGCAGATCCCTCCCCATGCAAAATTCAGTCGGACCTCGCCGGGCTGAAGCTCGCGCTCGTCCCATGGCTGAACGTGCAACTCTTTCGCGGCACGGATAACGCATGCGCGCATCGTTCCTTCCCCCTCGGCTCTCTCGTCCCACCTTGGTGTAGAATGTTTGTTTCATTTTATGCAAGAAGAAAATATACATTGCAGGGGCCGGAACCTCGTTGGTTTGCCACCTCCTATGGGATAGCCTGACGGTCACATTCGAACATCGAGACTAATTTCATGACCATTCCCTCCTCCCGTGCCGCGAACTATGCGGAGTTTTGTGAGAAGCTGGCGGCAGAGCATCAGGCACTCCCGAAGCGGCTCGCTCAGACGGCAAGGTATCTGCTATCCCATCCGGATGAAGTCGCTTTCGGCACGACGTCCAGCATCGCCGAAGCAGCAGGTGTCCAGCCATCGACCCTGATCCGCTTCGCCAAGGCGAACGGTTTCGATGGCTTCAGCGAGCTACAAACCCTGTTTCGCGAGAAGCTGCGATATCGCGATCAATCGTATCTCACTAGGCTTGGCGCCATCGACGCCAACGCCTCCGATCCAGTCAAAACAATTCTGACCGGCTTCATCGCGGCAGGCCAGCAATCGCTAGAGGCGCTGAGTCGCGAACTTGACGTTGAACAGTTCGAGGCGGCGGTCGAACTGCTTGGCAAAGCGGAGACAATCTATCTGGTTGGGCGACGACGCGCCTTTCCTCCGTTGGTTCAGTTGCGCTATGCGTTTGCCAAGCTTGGACTTCGCAGTGAGATCTGCGGTTCAAGCATTGGTATCGACACCGACCTCCTGACCTTTGCGAGGCCTGCTGATGCCGCGATCATCATAAGCTTCGCGCCGTATTCGGATCAGGCGCTCGAAGCCGACAAGCAGCTCTGCGGGCAGCAGGTACCAGTCCTTGCAATCACAGACACCCTGCTTTCGCCCATCGTCGCGAATTCTGCAGCTCGTATCCTTTTGAATGAATCCGACTTCGCAGGCTTCAGGACTTCGGCGGCAGCGATGACACTTGTAATGGCGTTGAGTGTAGCGATCGCCGAGAAGCGAAGACTGCGGTCAAGTGTCGAAACGGATAAATAGCGGAATAAAAATTCCCCATTGACACCAAGACAGAACATCTGTTTCAAAAAAGGATGTGCATTCAAGTTTTCACCGCACAACCGCATTCGACTGCTTGAAGGAAAGATACCTGCCGTGACAAAGACTCTTGACGTGATCACGATCGGCCGTTCGTCGGTCGATCTCTATGGTCAGCAGGTCGGTGGCCGCCTGGAGGACATGGGCTCCTTCGCGAAATATATCGGTGGCAGCCCGACGAACATCGCCTGCGGGACGGCGCGGCTGGGGTTGCGTTCGGCCGTGATCACACGGGTCGGCGACGAGCATATGGGCCGCTTCATCCGCGAGCAGTTGGTCCGCGAGGGGGTCGAGACCGCGGGCGTCGCGACCGATCCCGAACGCCTGACCGCGCTGGTCCTGCTGGGCATCCGCGACGAGGACCAGTTTCCGCTAATCTTCTATCGCGAAAACTGTGCCGACATGGCCCTGTCGCCCGACGATATCGACGAGGGGTTCATCGCGCAGGCCCGTAGCGTTCTGGCGACGGGCACTCACCTGAGCCATCCGCAGACCGAGGCCGCCGTGCTGAAGGCGCTGGAACTTGCGCGCAAGCATGGCGCGCGGACCGCGCTGGACATCGATTACCGCCCGAACCTGTGGGGCGTCGCGGGCCATGGCGACGGCGAAAGCCGCTTTGTCGAAAGCGCCGCCGTCACCGCCAAGCTACAGGGCACGCTGCACCTGTTCGACCTGATCGTCGGCACCGAAGAGGAATTCCACATCGCGGGCGGCACCACCGACACGGTCGTGGCGCTGCGGGCGGTGCGCGCGGTCTCGGGCGCCACGCTGGTCTGCAAGCGGGGTGCGCAGGGGGCCGTGGCCTTTACCGGCCAGATCCCCGACAGCCTCGACGATGGCGAGGCTGGTCCGGGTTTCCCGATCGAGGTGTTCAACGTGCTGGGCGCGGGCGACGGGTTCTTCTCGGGGCTGATGAAGGGCTGGCTGGAGGATGCCGACTGGCCGACCGCGTTGAAATACGCCAATGCCTGCGGGGCCTTCGCGGTCAGCCGCCACGGCTGCACCCCAGCCTATCCCAGCCTTGCGGAGCTGGACTTCTTCCTGAAACGCGGCGTCACGCGCCCCGATCTGCGCAACGATCCCGAACTGGAACAGATCCACTGGTCCACGACCCGCGCCAGTCGCAACGCCGGCGACTGGTCCGAGATGCGCGTCTTCGCCTTCGACCACCGCCTGCAGCTGGAAGAAATGCCCGGTTATGACCAAGCCAAGGGCGCGCGGTTCAAGGAACTGTGCCTGGACGCGGCGTTGCGGGTCGCGGATGGCGGCCCGGGATACGGCATCCTGTGCGACAACCGCATCGGCCGCAGCGCCCTGCACCGCGCCAGCGGCAGCGGGCTGTGGATCGGGCGCCCCTGCGAATGGCCGGGGTCGCGCCCGCTGCAGCTGGAACCCGAACTGGGCAGCGATTGCGGTACGCTGGTCGAATGGGCGCGCGAGAACGTCATCAAGGTCCTGTGCTTCTGCCACCCCGACGACGACGCCCAGACCCGCGCCGCGCAAGAGGCCACGGTCAAGCGCCTGTTCGAGGCCGGTCGCCGCAACCAGCTGGAATTCCTGCTGGAGGTGATCCCGTCCAAGGTCGGTCCGGTCGACGACACCACCACCGCCACGCTGATCCGCCAGTTCTATGCCGCGGGCGTCTATCCCGACTGGTGGAAGCTGGAGCCGATGAAGACCCGCGAAGGCTGGCAGAACGCCATCGCCGCCATCGAGGAACATGACCGCCATACGCGCGGCATCGTAGTCCTGGGCCTGGATGCCCCCGAGGCCGAATTGCAGGCCAGCTTCGAGGTCGCGGCGGGCTTCGAACTGGTGCGCGGCTTCGCCGTCGGGCGCACGATCTTCGGTGCGGTGGCGCGTGGCTGGTTGCAGGGGCAGATTGACGATGACGCCGCCGTC
The DNA here is from genome assembly GCF_027913215.1 of Paracoccus aerodenitrificans. Lineage (GTDB taxonomy): Bacteria > Pseudomonadota > Alphaproteobacteria > Rhodobacterales > Rhodobacteraceae > Paracoccus > Paracoccus aerodenitrificans. The sequence goes on along the minus strand of NZ_CP115780.1, from coordinate 173,616 downwards.
GAACAGATGGCCGAACGCTATGCCCGCCTGTCCGAATTGTGGGACCGCGCGCGCCTTGGGTCATGTCGACCGATGGTGAAGCCGCATACGGATTGACGTGATGTCGATGTGACCTGCTGACCCCGGGAAGGAAGTGTTTGTCCAGCACGTTGGCCGAACCGACGCCGGGGGATGGGTTGTGTCGGGCATACTGGCACCAAGAGGCATCTGCCCGGAATGCGGATCGCCTTCGCGTCGAAGACATGGATGGAGGCGTCGTCGGATCGAGGATTTTCCCGCACAGGGTCAGGCTGTCTGGGTCGAACTGAGGGTTTGTCGGTGGCGGTGCTCAAACTCGAACTGTGGCCGGCATACCTTTTCTGATCGCGATCCGTCGGTCGCGGCACCGTTCGCCCGCCGCACCTCGCGGCAAGCACAGCTTCTGGGTCATATGGCATATGCTGCAGGCGGCAGCCCGGCCGAACGGATATTACGTCGACTGGGAATTCAGGTCAGTGATGACACGATACTCCGTCAGCTGCTGCGGGGGGCTCGGAAGAGTGGCCGTAGCGCACGGGTCATCGGAATCGATGACTGGAGCTAGCGAAAGTCGCAGACCTATGGCACGATCATCATCGATTTGGAGCGCCGAACGGTTCTTGATGTCCTCGGGGATCGTGATGTGGTCACCTGCACCGAGTGGCTGAGGCGACACCCCGAGGTGGCCGTGATCAGCCGAGATCGCTGCGGTCTCTACGCCCAGGCTGCACGGCAAGGGGCACCGCAGGCGAAGCAGGTCGCTGACCGGTTCCATATCGTGCAAAACCTGCGGCAGGTCATCGAGGAGCAAATGAACCTCCACGGCCGTGCGACCGGCAGGGCGCTGCTGTCCACAGCAGACAACATCACCGCAGCTGGCAACCTTCTGAAGTCACGCCTGGCGCACAGGACATCTCGGGAAGAGATTTTCACGACCATCCATGCCGTTCGACGGCAAGGACTTTCCTGCAGCGAGATCCAGAGGCGGACCGGGTTCCCGCGTCGCAGCATCGCGAAATGGCTGCAGTTCGAGACGCCACCGGACCGCAGGCGGGCCGCCCTGAAGCCGACATCGCCGTGGTACTTTGAAGAGTTTCTGAGCCAAAGTTGGAAGGACGGCATCCAAACTGGAAGCGCCCTGTTCCGTATGATCCAAGAGCGTGGTTGCGCGGGGAGTCTGTCGCATTTGCAGCGGCTGCTGGCGGGTTGGCGCAGAGTCGAACAACAAGCGACCAACCCCAAGGTAGAGCACGAAATCCTTAAGCCAGTCCGGGACCCGGAAACTGGGCACGCGATTTCCCCGGTCATCGCGGCCGCGCTGTGCATCAAACCCCGTGGAAAGCTCACCTCGGATCAGGCGCGGAAAGTCGACGCGCTCAAGGCCGGTTCTCCCGCCTTCGCAACGCTGCGCAGCCTCGCCATGCGGTTCAATGGTATCATTCGCGGTCGCCAGGCAGACCCGCTCCCTGCATGGATCGACGATGCGATCGAAACCGACTTAGCGCCCATCGTGCGCTTTGCCCGTACCTTGAACCGGGACTTCGACGCCGTCACAAACGCAATCGAGATGCCCTGGAGCAACGGCCAGGCAGAAGGTCAGATCAACCGCCTAAAAACCCTCAAACACGCAATGTACGGTCGCGCCGGTCCAGAATTGTTGCGGGCGAGAATGCTCCCATTCCGCCACACAGATTGAGGATGACCTGTTTTACTCGCTCATAACCCACCTAGAGCATGATGAGATCAGCTTGAAGCGTATCTTCGGTCACTCCCTGCGATCGTGCCAATTGCGACATTCCCGCCGCAGCCTGCCGGAGCGGCAGCATCGCGGACAAAGTGAGCGTTCGCTGCGCGTCAACCAATGTCAGCTTGCGACCATATGGTCAAAAACGGTGGATTTTGTCGCCCTTGGAGCGGCGGCTGTCGCCGACATCCCGCCACGGCGGTCGAAATCAGATTTGGTGTGCGCTTGAGGATAAAGTGGTGGAAGATGAAGCCTTGAGCCCTTCTACCTGCACATGCGTTGCTCAGGATCCAATCGCGTAAGTTCACCGAGCGATCATGTTCATCTGTACCGTTCTGAGATGGGTGCGCATTGCCGCCTCTGCGTCATCAGCGAGGCGCCGCTCGAGAGCTCGAGTAATCTCTTGATGCTGCTCGCAATAGATCTGCCGCCTCTCTGGTGAGAAAGATCTTTGCTTCAACTCGTACCATGACGGCTGCTCCCTGAGCGTGCCGAGAATTGCGTGAATCTCACGTAGCAGACTGTTGCGGGTGCAGGAGAGGATAAGCCGATGCAAGGCAGCATCCCACTCCTCGAACTCGAGCATTGTGGCGGCCGCGACACCATGCTCATGGACCTGCCGGATCTTCTCCAGATCACCCGCGCTCGCATTTATGGCAGCAAATGCCGCAGCAGAGGGCTCCAGCAGGACGCGCAACTCCATCATGTCGGCCGGCGAAGCGCCATGCATGCGCTGCGTGCTCTCGAGGATCGGATCAGAATGCGGCAACTCGCGCAGATAGGTGCCGCGTCCAACATGGCGGACGAGCAGGCCGTCGTGACCCAATTGGTCCAGCGCACGCCTCACCGTGTTCCGGGCGACACCCAGTTCCTCGGCGATCGCGCGTTCTGTGGGGAGGCGGCCACCGTCAGGCCACGCTCCCTCCTTTATCCGCTGTCGCAGTTGGGCTGCGACGAAGTCGGAGTTGCCTCGGGTCATCTCACTCTATCCGCCCGTAATGATCCAATGGTGATCCAATACAGGATTCTTCCGGAATTTACCACATTCAATGTTGCACCAGTGGTAGGTATTGGTCTACTTCGATACAAAATTGGTAGCCTTGGGGAGAACCAGTGAAGGTCGGTACATTTAGGCACAACGGCGAACGGATCGTCGGTGAAGTCAACGAAGCCGAGGGCGTCGTGGTCCCGTTCGATCTGCCGCGAGCTGAAGCTGAACAGGGCGTCATCTGCCTGATCGGTCGTGATGAGATGCCAGCGCGCAAGGCCACTGTGCCGTTGGCTGACGTAACAGTGGAGGCGCCTATACCGCGCCCGGCGCGCAACATCTTCTGCGTGGGCAAGAACTACCATGAGCATGCGCACGAGTTCGCGAATAGCGGCTTCGATTCCAGTGCCGCGAAGGGTGCCGTGCCCGAGAACCCGATCATTTTTTCCAAGGTCCCCGAGACTGTCATCGCGACCGGAGAGCCTATCCTCATCGACTCTGCTGTGTCAGAGGCGATCGACTACGAGGCGGAACTTGCCGTGATTATCGGCAAACCCGGTCGCGGCATCAGCAAAGACGACGCTTTCGATCATGTCTGGGGCTACACGATCGTCAACGATGTCACGGCGCGTGATCTCCAAGGCAGGTTCAGCCAGTGGCTGATCGGCAAGTCGCAAGACACGTTCTGTCCCATGGGCCCTTGGGCGGTGACGCATGACGAGCTGGATATTGCGGATACCGCGATCCGGTGCGACGTGAACGGCGAGACGCGCCAGAACTCGAACACCGGCCTGCTCATCTTCGACATTCCCACCATCATTGAAACGATCTCGGCCGGTGTAACGCTGCAACCCGGCGACGTGATCGCCACTGGTACGCCCGCAGGGGTGGGGATCGGATCCAACCCTCCGAAGTATCTGCGTGAGGGGGACGTGGTAACGGTTGAGATCGACGGAATCGGCACGCTCAAAAACGAATGCCGCCGCCACGGTTGATGGCCGCGGCTGTTACGCGCCCTCGTCAGAAGGGGCTTGTCATCGGGCCAAACGGCCCGTTGAAATCAGAGGAGGAGACTGCATGAAACGGACACTCTATGCGCTTTGCGCGGCGTCGGCGGCTACGTTGCCTGCCGGAGTCTTGGCTCAGGATTCGACCGAGGTGGCTTGGGGCGGATCAAGCCCCGGTGGGGTGATGTACTATATGGTGGGCGTCGCCGGGACCGAACTGGGAAAGGACCTGCCCGACGTCAACATCACTCAGGTGACGACCGGCGGATCGACGGAAAATGCTCTGCGCCTTGTCAAAGGCGAGCTCGACATGGGCATCGTGTACGGCAGTCACGTCTACATGGCGCAGAACCAGGAAGGTCCCTTCGCCAACAGCGAGAAGGGCGACATGCTGCGTGGTGTCGCGATGGCTTACGAAGGGCCGACGTACTTCGTCACGCTCGAAGGCGAAGAGATCGAGAACATCGGCGATCTCGCGGATAAGACCGTTGCACTTGGGCCGCCGGGATCCGGAACGGTGTTCAACTGCTCCAATATCCTTACTGCGCTTGGGCTGCTGGATCAGGTTGAGCCTCAACTGATGACCTTCGCCGATGCCGGCCGTGCGCTCGGAAACGGGCAGATCGACGCGTTCTGCCAATCGTCTTCGCCCGCGGCGGCCGTCACCGAACTGGCCGAGACGCAAGACATCCGCATCCTCAACTATACCGAGGAGCAGCTTGCGACGATCAACGAAACCTACCCCTTCTATCACTCCGGGACGATGCCTGAAGGCACCTACAGTGGAGTGCCTGCGACCGAGATGCCGTACACGACCGTGTACTGGGTCGCGCATGAGCGGGTGCCGGAGGACGTGGTCAAACGTATGGTCGCAGCGGCCTACGAGAAGCAGGACACGCTGGCGGAGGGTCACAAGGCTTGGGCGCAGATGAAGCCCGACGTAGAGAACTTCCAGAATCTCGGGGCGCCGATGCACCCAGGCGCCGAGGCCTACTACCGCCAAGAAGGCCTGTGGCCTGAAGGCTGACCCTTCAAAGAAGTAATGCTGCCCCGGCCCCACTTCGGCCGGGGCTATCCGCACCTACGTTTCTGGATTCCCGCTCCATGCACAACTTCCCCTGGCTGTTCCGGGTCGAAGGGGCCCGCCGCACGCTCACCGGCCTCTATGCGCTCGCCTTCAATCTTACGGCGGCGGGATTCTCGCTCTTCTATCTGTACACGTCCGGCTTCGGCTTAGTGTCGACAGAAAGCAACCGTGGCGTCTACCTGATGCTGACCTCGGTGCTGGTCTTCCTGCTTTATCCGGCGACAAGAAGGTCGCCAACGGATCGCCCAAGCATCGTCGACATCGTGCTGATTGCCCTCACGATCGCATCTGTGGGCTATTGGATCCACCAGTATGTGAGCTACGCGATCTTCCGCGTTTCGGCTCCGAACCAGTGGGACTTGGCAATGGGGGCAATCGCCATCGCGGTCATGCTGGAAACGAGCCGTCGCGCGCTTGGGCCCGTCATCTCGACGATCGCGATCGTCTTTCTACTTCAGCTCTACTACGGCAGTTATCTGCCGGGGCAGCTTGCACATCCAGGCATGTCAGTAGAACGCACCCTCGAATTCACCTACTCCACCCAAGAAGCCCTCTTTGGCGTGGTCACGGCAACTTTTGCGACCTTCGTTTTTCCGTTCATGATTTTCGGGGCCTTTCTCGAGCGCTCGGGTGCAGGCGCATTTTTCATGGATCTCGGAACGGCCATAGCGGGACGCTGGCGGGGCGGACCGGCCAAGATCGCGGTAATGACCTCGGCGTTTTTCGGATCGATCTCCGGCTCTTCCGTCGCGAACGTCGTGACGACCGGCTCCTTTACCATTCCTCTCATGAAGCGCACGGGCTACCGACCCCATGACGCTGGTGCGATCGAGGCCATCGCCTCCACCGGCGGCCAGTTCATGCCGCCCGTCATGGGAGCCGGGGTTTTCATCCTCGCAACCTTGACCGAGACCAGCTATCTCACGATCGCGCTCATCAACGTCATCCCGGCGTCCGTATTCTTCATCTTTCTCCTGACGATGGTCGATCTCGAGGCGGTTCGACTTGGCCTCAAAGGGCTTCCGCCCGCCGAGATCCCGAGCGTCCGCAAGGTGCTCGCCCGTGGGTGGCACTTCTTTCTGCCGCTCGTGGCTGTGATCGGCTTGCTCTTCGTAGGCTATTCCCCCGAGTTCTGCGCCTTCTGGGGCACCGTCAGCGCCGCTGTTCTCTCTTGGCGCCACAAGTCGACGCGGATGGGTCCGACAGCAGTTGTGCAGGGCCTCATCGGAGGCGCCCAAAGCAACGCGGCTGCGGGGGCTGCGATCGGGACGCTTGGCATTATTATCGGCGGCATCGTCCTCGCCGGACTTGGGCTCAAGTTCTCGGCCGTGCTCATCGAGTTCTCGGGCGGCAATCTCTTCCTCGCGCTCTGCCTAGTGACCCTCGTCTCCATCATCATCGGGATGGGCTCATCGACGACGGGCTCCTACATCATCCTTTCGGTGGTGGCTGCGCCCGCACTGATCCAACTCGGCGTACCTACGATCGCGGCGCATCTGGCCGTGTTCTACGCGGCCTGCCTGTCGAATATCACGCCTCCCGTCTGCGTCTCGGCTTTCGCCGGTGCGGCAATTGCAGGAGCGCCGCCGATGCGCACCGGTTTCGCTGCACTCAAATTTGGTGCGACGCTCGTGTTGATGCCGTTCAGCTTCGTCTATGTTCCTGAACTGCTACTCTACGGCCCGTGGGGCGACATCGTTTATAAGACCGTGCTGTATGGGGTTGGTAGCGTCTTGCTCGCAATCTCACTCCAAGCCGCGACGCCGGTGCCAGGCCCAGTCAGCATACCGCAGCGGATTCTCTTCGCGGTAGGAGGGCTCGCGCTGATGTTTCCGGCTACTCTGTTGATCGACCTGATCGGTGCTGCGATCGCTATCGGCGCTGCGGCTTGGTTTGCACTGGGTAAATCGCGTCCTGCACAGGTTCGATGACGCAGGCGGAGTGCACCCTCGGGCCGGACAGGGCCAAGGCGACAGATCTTCTCCGCCTGCATCCGGAGCAAGGGAGCTTCTGATGACGGAACTGGCCGCGGGCCTGCCGCGAGAGGGGCGATCCGTCGCCAAGACCCGGGGCCGGATGCTGGACGAGGCGGCGCTGTCCGAGGTCCGCGCGCTCATCGACGCGGAGCCTGTGCGGGATCGCCTGATCGAACACCTCCACGCGCTTCAGCGCACGCATGGGCACATCTCGGCGGCGCATCTGCGTGCGCTTGCGGACCTGCTGCGTATCGGCCAAGCCGAGGTGTACGAGGTCGCGACCTTCGTAAGCGTTCGCAGGACATCACGGTCGGCTTAGCTTGACGGTTTGAAGTTCCATGGCAGCAGGTCGTCGATGCGGCTTTGCGGGTGGCCGTTGGCGATGGCTGTCAGGGTTGCCTTGAGATAGGGACTGCGTTGCGGCGTTCGAATCCCGCACCTTGTTAGTCATCTTATGCTTCCCGCTTGAGTATTTGTTGCATCCCGTTATCTCTGCTGCATTTGGCTACCTATTGCGCGCAATGAAGTACGCAAATACGCCATCATTTAGAGATCCTAAGCAACCCTGAAGCTGGATTGATAACCGTCAATTGTCACCCTACAGTCGTGTCAACTGTAGGAGCTGACGTGACCCATCCCGGAATCCTTGTTCGCCAAGAATGTCTTGACCCCAACGGCTTGTCCGTCACCGACGCCGCACAGGTGCTCGGATGCAACCGTCAGACCCTCAGCAACCTCCTGAACGGGCGATCTGGCATCTCGCCAGAGATGGCGCTTCGCCTTGAGAAGGCGTTCGGCACCTCAGCCCGCTCCTGGATGGAACGACAAATGAACCACGAGCTGGAGACGGTCATGGCGCGCGCCCATGAGATCGAAGTCCAGCCATTTATGAGGCAGACCCCATGAACCCGGTTGAAATCGAACAGGCCATTTCTGACCTAGCCGAGGCTCCGTTTGATGCGGCGGAATTTCCCTATGCCTTCCTTGAGGCCTTCGGGCGCAAGGCGACTGAGATCAAGAAGCTGCGCAAGGGCGACACCAACAAGTCGGACTTGGGCGGCGTTCTGCAACGCAACAACATCCACATGGCAACTTGCGCGCCGGGTGAGGTCTCCCAGACCCTCGCCGCGCTGAAGGACAGCCCCGCAACGACCAAACACAAGGCCAAGTTCATCCTCGCCACCGACGGCCAGACCTTCGAGGCCGAAGACCTGATCGGTGGCGACACCGTGGCCTGCGCTTACAAGGACTTCCCCGACAGCTTTGGCGTCTTCCTTCCCCTCGCGGGCATTTCGACCGTCAAGCAAATCAAGGAAAGCGCCTTTGACATCAAGGCGACGGGCCGCTTGAACCGCCTCTATGTCGAGCTGTTGAAGGACAACCCCGATTGGGGCAAGGCTGAGCGTCGGCATGACATGAACCACTTCATGGCGCGGCTGATCTTCTGCTTCTTCGCGGAAGATACCGACATCATCACCACCGCCGACCTGTTCACCGGCACGATCGACCGCATGTCGAACCGGGACGGCACGAACACGCATGAGGTCATCAGCGAGATTTTCCGCGCGATGAACGTGGCGACAAAGGACCGCGCCAGCGCCAACCTGCCCCGCTGGGCCGATGCCTTCCCCTATGTGAACGGCGGGCTGTTCTCCGGCTCGACCGAGGTGCCGCGTTTCTCCAAGATCGCGCAGCGTTACCTCAGCCATATCGGCGGGCTGGACTGGACCAAGATCAACCCCGACATCTTCGGCTCGATGATCCAGGCGGTCGCGGATGAGGGCGAACGCTCTGTCTTGGGCATGCACTACACCTCCGTGCCGAACATCCTGAAGGTGCTGAACCCGCTTTTCCTCGATGACCTGAACGCCGCGCTGGAGGAGGCGGGCGAAAATGCCCGCAAGCTCTCGAACCTGCGGGGTCGCATTGCCAAGATCAGGGTGTTCGACCCCGCCTGCGGGTCGGGCAACTTCCTTGTCATCGCCTACAAGCAGCTCCGTGCGATCGAGGCCGAGATCAACCGCCGCCGGGGCGAGGCCGATCGCAAGACGGACATCCCCCTGACCAATTTTCGCGGCATCGAGATTCGGGATTTCTCGGCCGAGATCGCCCGTCTGGCGCTGATCATCGCGGAATACCAGTGCGACGTGACCTATCGCGGTCAGAAAGAAGCCTTGGCCGAGTTCCTGCCGCTGGACAGTCAGAACTGGATCACTTGCGGCAACGCGCTTCGGCTCGACTGGCTGTCGATCTGTCCGCCGACCGGGACGGGTGTAAAGGTGAGCGCGGACGATCTGTTTCAGACGCCATTGGATCAGGCGCAGATTGATTTTGAGAACGAAGGCGGTGAGACATACATTTGTGCAAATCCTCCCTACCAAGGAAGTGTTAACCAAACGACCGATCAAAAGGAGGATATGAGAAGGATTTTTGAGGATGTCTTCAAAAAGTACAAAGATTTGGATTATGTTGCTGCCTTCATGTATAAAGCGGCTATCTTCAACAGAGTAAGCGGATCGTCATCAGCTTTTGTTACGACGAATTCTATCACTCAGGGCGAGCAGGTTGCTATGCTGTGGCCGCTTATTTTCCATGAGGATAACCATATTCATTTTGCACATACCTCCTTCCTATGGAGTAACCTTGCTAGCAATAAGGCGGCAGTAACGGTCGTGATCGTAGGCTTGTCCCCATACGGGAGACAAATTTCCAAGCTATACTCGGGTGATCAGGTTCAAGAAGTTTCAGTAATTGGCCCTTACTTAGTCCCAGGATCAAAGGTTGTGGTGAAAAAGTCCACCAAAGCTATCCATGATCTTTCGAAGATGGACTATGGAAACAAGCCAACGGACGGTGGCAATTTAATCCTTAGTGGCGACGAGAGAGACGCATTGATCTCAAGCCATCCCGAAGCGAAAGAATTTATTCGAGAGTACATAGGTTCCGCTGAATATATCAGGGGAACGCGAAGATTTTGCCTATGGATTGAGGATCGGCAGCGGAAGTATGCCGAGGATATTCCGGAAGTTCGCCGTCGGTTAGATGCTGTTTTTCACCTTCGATTTGAGAGCAGGGGCCAGCAAGCAAACCAAAATGCAAATACCCCGCATCGATTTGTGTTCACGCCTCACACCACTCAAATGAGCATGGTTATTCCTAGGCATTTTTCTGAGCGCAGAGACTATGTGACCGCTGGTATCATGAACGGCAAGCATCAGGTTATAGCGGATTCTGCATCCGCTATATACGGATCAAAGATGTTCGACTTTTCTGTCGTATCATCTAGTCTTCATATGGTTTGGGTTCGTGCGGTAGCCGGTAGGATTAAGTCCGACTACCGATACTCCAGTACATTGGTGTGGAACACCTTCCCCGTGCCCAAGTTGACCGAGAAAAACCGCGAAGACTTGACCCGCTGCGCAGAAGACATCCTTCTGGCGCGCGAGGCGCATTTCCCGGCCACCATCGCGGACCTCTACGACCCCGAAAAGATGCCTGCCAACCTCCGCGCAGCCCATGACCGCAACGACGAGACCCTGGAACGCATCTACATTGGCCGCCGCTTCAAGAACGACACCGAACGCCTCGAAAAGCTCTTCGACATGTACACCAAGATGACGACGAAGGTTCCGGCCTGAGATGTTCGCCCGTGTCCCCTATGCCGACCTCAACTCCCGACAGCGGGAAAACTACAACTTTCACAAGCTTGCGGCCCGCTTGGCGGATTACGGCTTCAATTGCATTCGCCTGACGGATGATTGGCAGGGGGCCGATTTCATCGCGGTTCACATCGATGGTGAAACCTTCCTCAAGGTGCAGTTGAAGGGGCGACTGGTCATCGACCGGAAGTACCTCGGCAAGCAGATCTACGTCGCCTTCCTGCACGGCGATGAGGCCTATCTCTATGACCATGATGCCTTTGTTCGGCATCTGGAGACGAATGGACTGATCGGGGATGCCAGCGTGACTTGGCATGACAAAGGTTTCCGCAGTTGGCCCAGCCCGCCAGCATGGGCCATCACCTATTTGCAAGACTACAGGATTTCCGCATGACCAAGTCTGTTCCCTCTGTTTCCGTTTCCTATCCGGCCAATGGCAGCTCCACCAAGTCCAACGAGCTTGGAATGCGCACCATGCAGGAGCGCGCCTATGAAAAGCGGGGGGAGCAATACCTGCTGATCAAGTCGCCGCCCGCCTCGGGGAAAAGCCGGGCGCTGATGTTCATCGCGCTAGACAAGCTGCACAATCAGGGTCTGAAGCAGGCCATCATCGTGGTGCCGGAGAAGTCGATCGGATCGAGCTTCGCCGATGAGCCGCTGTCGAAGTTCGGCTTCTGGGCCGACTGGACCGTCGCGCCGCGCTGGAACCTCTGCAACGCGCCCGGTGGTGACAGCGGCAAGGTCGGGGCGGTCGGCAAGTTTCTGGAAGGCGACGACCAGATCCTCGTTTGCACCCACGCCACTTTCCGCTTTGCCGTCGACAAGTTCGGGATCGAGGCCTTCGATGACCGGCTGATCGCGGTGGACGAGTTCCACCATGTCTCGGCCAACCCTGTCAACAAGCTGGGGGCGCATCTTGGCACCCTGATCGCCCGTGACAAGGCGCATGTGGTCGCGATGACCGGATCGTATTTCCGTGGTGACACCGAGGCCGTTCTGTCGCCCGAGGATGAGGCGCGGTTCGAGACCGTGACCTACACCTATTACGAACAGCTCAGCGGCTACACCTACCTGAAGACGCTCGACATCGGGTATTTCTTCTACAGCGGCTCCTATGCCGACGAGCTGCTGAAGGTGCTGGACCCGACCGAGAAGACGATCCTGCACATCCCGAACGTCAATTCGCGCGAAAGCACGAAGGACAAGCATAGGGAGGTCGAGCATATCATCGACGCCTTGGGCGATTGGCAGGGCACCGATCCGGCCACGGGCTTCCAACTGGTGAAGCGCCCCGATGGCAAGGTGTTGAGGATCGCCGACCTGGTGGATGATGACCCGGCCAAGCGGGACAAGGTTTCCGCCTCTCTCAAGGACCCGAGCCAGAAGAACAATCGCGATCATGTGGACATCATCATCGCGCTTGGGATGGCGAAGGAAGGCTTCGACTGGATCTGGTGTGAGCACGCCCTGACCGTGGGTTATCGGTCGAGTCTGACGGAGATCGTGCAGATCATCGGACGGGCCACGCGGGATGCAAAGGGCAAGACGCACGCGCGATTCACCAACCTGATCGCCGAACCTGATGCCTCGGAGGAAGCGGTGCGCGAAGCCGTCAACGACACGCTGAAGGCCATCGCGGCGAGCTTGCTGATGGAGCAGGTGCTGACGCCCAAGTTCGAGTTCAAGCCGAAGACTCCGGCCAACACGGCGCAGGACGGCTTCGATTATGGCGAGAACGGCTACGACGACAGCAAGTGCAATGTGGGCTTCAACGAGCAGAAGGGCACGTTCCAGATCGAGATCAAGGGCCTGACCCAGCCCAAGAGCCCCGAAGCCAACCGTATCTGCGAGAACGATCTGAACGAGGTCATTACAGCCTTCGTGCAGGACAAGACCGCGATCGAGCGCGGGCTGTTCGATGAGGAAATGGTGCCGGAAGAGCTGACCCAGGTGAAAATGGGCAAGATCGTTCGCGACAAGTATCCCGAGCTGGACGAGGCGGATCAGGAGGCCGTGCGCCAACACGCCATTGCCGCGATGAATTTCACGCAGCAGGCCAAGAAGACGCTGTTGGGGGATGGCACCGATGCGCCATCCAACACCGCTTTTGTCGATGGCGTTCGCCAGTTCGCCATGAGCGTCAAGGAGCTGGATATCGACCTGATCGACCGGATCAATCCGTTCAGCGAAGCCTATGCAATCCTTGCCAAGACCATGAGCGAGGAGAGCCTGAAAGAGGTGGCCGCGGTGATCGAGGCCAAGAAGATCAAGCTGTCCCCGGAGGAAGCCCGAGACCTCGCCAAGCGTGCTGTGAAGTTCAAGCAGGAGCGCGGGCGGCTGCCGTCATTGACCTCCACAGATGCCTGGGAGAAACGCATGGCCGAAGGCGTGGCCTTCCTCACGCGCATGAAGCAGGAGTCGATGAATGGCTAACATGTTCACCGATGATGACGACGCCCTGCTGTCCGAGCTGGGGATCGAGGTCGAGAAGAAGAAGCAAGTCACGCGGACGCCCCGCGAGGAACGGATCATTGCGGGCTTCGAGGACATCCAGAAATTCGTCGCCGAGCATGGACGCCTGCCTCAGCATTCCGAGGACGGCGATATTTTCGAACGCCTTTATGCCGTGCGTCTTCAACGGCTGCGGGAGCTGCCGGAAGCCGCTGACCTTCTTGCCGACCTCGACGCTGGTGGCCTTCTGTCCGGAGCCGAGATGACGCCAGTTGCCGACGATCTGGATGATGATGCGTTGCTTGCCGCGCTTGGTGTCGAGGTCGAAGCCTCCCCTATCACCGAGTTGAAGCATGTCCGCTCGAACGCCGAACGCAAGGAGGCGGAGGACATCGCGAACCGTCAGCGATGTGAGGATTTCGAGACCTTCCAACCGCTATTCGAGAAGGTGCAGCGTGAACTGGATTCCGGGCAGCGTGAAACCCGCCCCTTCGAGCTGAAGGCCGAGATCCAGAAGGGCCGTTTCTTCATCGTTGAGGGGCAAAAAGCCTATGTCGCGGAGATGGGCGAGGAGACTCTCACTGATCAAGGACGGACAGATGCCCGTCTGCGCGTGATTTTCGACAATGGCACGGAAAGCAGAATGCTGATGCGTTCGCTCCAACGAGCTTTGAACAAGGATGAATCCGGTCGGAGGATCACCGAGTCCGTCGCGGGGCCGTTGTTCGCGGACGCCCCCGAAGAAGGCGACAGCACCACCGGCACGATCTATGTTCTGCGCAGCAAGTCCGATCATCCGATGGTGTCCGAGAACCGGGACTTGGTGCACAAGATTGGCGTGACCACATTGGGTGTCGAGAAGAGGATTGCCGGTGCGCATCTTCAACCGACGTTCCTGATGGCGCCGGTCGAGGTTGTGGCGACCTATGAGCTCTACAACATCAACCAGACCCGGCTTGAAAACCTGATCCACCGGATTTTCGGAACTGCACAGCTCGACATCGAAATTCCGGATCGGTTCGGCCGTCCCGTGATGCCCCGAGAGTGGTTCCTGGTGCCGCTATTCGTCATCGACGAGGCGGTCCAGAAGATCAAGGACGGCACGATTACCAAGTTTCGGTATGACCCGGAGAAGGCCAGCCTCGTCTCCAGCTGAAGAGGAGGTTGTCCTAGCTCTGGCCGAGATTTGACGTTCGCTCCTTTGGGGCGGGCGTTTGGGGTGTGGCCGTTTATGGGTTCCAGACCGGTCGTGTACGCCAGTCGGTTGGAAAACCCATTTTCTGTTGATTTCCACCCAGAACTGACCCGGGGTTTCCATCGAGAAGTGACCCACCTTGAATTATGCTGAGCGGGTCATGATTGGGTCAAGACATGGCTTCCCTCCCTCTTTTTCCGCGTTGCTGCAGCCGCGCTGTCCTTGAAGCGGAAGCTGTCGTTTCCGGTCTCGAGGATGTGGCAGCGATGGGTCAGCCGATCGAGAAGCGCGGTGGTCATCTTGGCGTCACCGAACACTGTGGCCCACTCGCTGAAGCTGAGGTTCGTGGTGATGATCACGCTGGTGCGCTCGTAGAGCTTGCTCAGCAGATGGAAGAGCAAGGCGCCTCCTGACGCGCTGAACGGCAAGTAGCGATTGCCTCCTTGCTGTTTGCTACGTAGGTCACGGCGATGCAGACACCTTCCATCAGCTACAAGCGGCACCGGTTCCCGCCTTCGATCATTGCCCACGCGGTCTGGCTGTACGTCCGGTTCAATCTGAGCCTGCGGGAGGTTGAGGAGATGCTGCTCGAACGTGGCATCGACGTCTCCTATGAAACGGTTCGGCGCTGGACGGCCAAATTCGGGCCGCAGATCGCGAGAAACTTGCGGCGATGCCAGCGCCGCCCCGGCGACATCTGGCATCTTGACGAAGTCGTGGTGAAGATTTCCGGCAAGACGTTCTGGCTCTGGCGCGCCGTTGATCAACGCGGCGTTGTTCTGGACGAGATCCTCCAGTCCCGGCGGGACAAACGGGCCGCCAAACGGCTTTTGCGCAAGCTGATGAAACGCGCGGGGTCTGTTCCCAAGCGGATTATAACGGACAAGCTCCGCTCATATGGCGCGGCCAAGCGCGAACTCCTGCCCGATCTGGATCACTGGTCGCATAAGGGGCTCAACAATCGTGCCGAGAACAGCCATTTACCGTTCCGAAAGCGAGAGCGCGTGATGCAGGGTCATCGCTCGCCAGGCGGCCTGCAACGCTTCGTGTCCATCCATTCAGCCGTCCGCAATTGTTTCTCCGTTCCAGCTCGCCGACGCGCCGCCCTGACCATTCGCTACCACCGGATGGAAGCTCTCCGCACGTGGAAAGTAGCAGCCAGCATCGCCTAAGACCTTCATTTACGGCCTTGCCAGCCAACCCTTCGGTTAACGTGACAACACCAGTGCAATGCCATGCTCAAGGCCGAGGCCCGCGTTCTCAGAGCCATCGGTGGTGATAAGGATGTGCTTATACATGAGAAACCTCTTGAGGTTGGGAGGAGGGATGCGAGGCCGCTTTTCGCGCCGCGCCGCGATCATTGCGGATCGGATCGGCGAGCAGCCGCAACCCGTTTAGCACCACCAGAACCGTGCCCCCTTCATGGCCGATGACGGCAAGCGGCAAAGGCAGCTCGAAAAATAGCGCCGAGACCACCAGAAGCACCATCATCGCCAAGGCAAAGCCGAGGTTCTGCCGGATGATCCGGCGGGTACGCAAGGCCAGTGTCCGGGCGGCGGCAAGGCGGGTCATGTCCTCGGACAGAAGCGCCACATCTGCGGCCTGCAGCGCCACTTCGCTGCCCGCAACCCCCATGGCGACGCCGACATCCGCCCGGGCAAGGGCAGCGGCATCATTCACCCCGTCGCCGACGAAGGCCGTCCGGCCCTTTTCGGCAAGCGCGGCAACCAGTTTGACCTTGTCTTCCGGCAACAATTCGGCGTGGATCTCCGCATCGGAAAAGCCGAGCTCCCGCCCGATCCGTTCGGCCACCGGGCGGCGATCCCCGGTCATCAGGGCCAGCTGCGCCACCCCCGCCGCACGCAGTTGCGAAAGCCCGGCGGCAGAGCTTGGCCGCGGGCGGTCTGCCACCGTGACGCCGCCGATCAGCTGCTCGCCACGCCCGATCCAGGTGACGGTTTGGGCCGAGGCCTTCAGCCGCTGCGCCCCGGCCGTATCGACCCGCGCCCCCATCCGCTCCAGCATGCGCTGGTTTCCGGCCCAGATCGGCCCCTCTTCGTCGATCCCGGTGATGCCCTCACTGGGATGGGTCACGACATCCCGGATGGCGGCGGGGGCAAGCCCCTCGGCCTCTGCCCGGCGCCGGATCGCGGCGGCGATCGGATGCTCGGACTGCGCCTCCAAAC
The DNA here is from genome assembly GCF_027913215.1 of Paracoccus aerodenitrificans. Taxonomy (GTDB): domain Bacteria; phylum Pseudomonadota; class Alphaproteobacteria; order Rhodobacterales; family Rhodobacteraceae; genus Paracoccus; species Paracoccus aerodenitrificans. The sequence goes on along the minus strand of NZ_CP115780.1, from coordinate 157,305 downwards.
CCGAGAGCAGCGCCAGCATGCGCCCCTCGGGGATCTCTGAGGTGAGGTCGGTGACCTCTGCAACTCCGGTGGTCAGGGTGCCGGTTTTGTCAAAGGAAAAGCTCTTCACTTCTGCCAAGGCTTCAAGCGCCGCGCCACCTTTGAACAACACGCCGCCCCGTGCCGCAGCCGCCAGCGCCGACAGCATGGCGGCGGGCACCGAGATCACCACGGCGCAAGGGCTTGCCGCCACCAGCAGCACCGCAGCGCGGTAGAGGGCGTCGGAGGCGGAAGCCCCCATCCCCCACAGAACCACAAAGGCCAGCATGGCCCCCAAAAGCACGGCCACGGTGTAGCGCTGCCCGAACCAGGCGCTGAAGGTCTCGGAAGGCGCGCGGGCGGCTTGGGCCTCGGTCACCATGTCGATCATCCGCGCCACGGTGCTGCTTTCGACGGTGGCGCTTGCGCGCATGGTCAGCACGGAATTGAGGTTGACCGTCGCCTCGAAAAGCTTCGCTCCGGGCACCTTTGAGACGGGCATCGACTCTCCGGTGATCGTCGCCTCGTCGACCGTGCCTTCGCCGGTGACAAGCACGCCATCCACGGGCACGCGCGCGCCCGGACGCAGGACAAGCAAATCCCCCTCGCGAAGCGCCGCGACGGGGATTTCCTCTGTCGCGCCCGTGGCGCTCAGCCGCAGTGCAGTCTCGGGGCGCAGCGCCATCAGCGCCTCGATCGCGCGGCGGGCGCGGCCCATAGCGCGATGCTCCAGCGTGCCCGAAATGCTGAAGAGTGTGAGGAGAACGGCCCCCTCCAGCGGGGCGCCGACGGCAAGCGCGGCCAAAGCCGCGATGATCATCAACAGGTCTATGTCGAGCACGTGGTCCTTGAAAAGTGCACCAAGCGCGCGCAGCCCCGTCGGAAGCCCGGCCGCAAGATAGACAAGTGCAAGCCCTGCCGTGAGCCAGATCCCCGGCAGCACGAAGGTGCCGAAGAAGGCGGCCGCCATGCCGAAACTCGCCGCGAGCGTGAGGGGAAACATGAGGCGTTCTTCAAGACTTACAGGGGCGGTGCTGGGCATAGGAAGCTTCCTGTGTTGACACGCATGCGGCGGGTTCGGCGCATGAGGAGCCGATAATTCATTCCGTCCAACGTCGGCTATGACCCAGATCAATTGCAATGATCTGGGTCACCCTACATTGTTACCGGAAGTTTAAGGAAGTCGATGGCCTCGTCAGCGTTTCAATCCATCGAGCGTGGATGAGCGGTGAAGCCTTGGCGCGGCCTGGAATCTACAGGGTCAGATCGACAGTATGAAATTGGAGCGGGACGGCCATGACCTATCAGTCAGCCCATGAAGAAGTACATTTCGTCAACCGCAGCGGTTGGTTGCGGGCCGCGGTGCTCGGCGCCAACGATGGGATCGTCTCGATCTCGGCGCTCATCGTGGGCGTGGCGGTCGCCAATCCTTCCGCAGAGGCGGTGTTCATCGCAGGCGCCGCGGGATTGGCCGCCGGGGCGATGTCGATGGCGGCGGGGGAGTATGTCTCGGTCAGCTCACAATCGGATATTGAAGGTGCTGACATCGCCCGTGAGGCGCAGGCTCTGCGCGAGACACCCGCGGAGGAGGAGGCGGAACTGGCTTCTATCTGGGAGAGCCGAGGTCTCTCGCCCGCGACGGCAGCGCTTGTCGCGCGCGAGTTGACCGAAGCTGACGCGCTTGGGGCCCATGTGCGCGATGAACTCGGCCTCTCTGAGGTGCATAGCGCCAATCCCTTACAGGCTGCCTTTGCCTCTGGGCTCACGTTCACTTTGGCCGGGGCTGTGCCGATGGTTGCTGCGCTCGTCTCACCCGCAGAAACTGTCGCCGTCGTGGTTACTGTGACAACGCTGCTCGCGCTTGCCGTTCTCGGGGCTCTCGGGGCTTGGGCCGGCGGAGCCAAGTTGTTGCGACCAACACTGCGTGTGGTCTTCTGGGGCGGTGCCGCGATGGCAGTGACCGCCGCTATCGGGAAACTATTTGGGGTCGCGGTTTAGGCCGTGTTGACAAAAGGGATTCACAGGGTAAAGTTCCGGCGCTTCGCCATTCTCGTATCCCTTCAAAGGTTTGGGATACACCTTAGCCGACTGTCCGGATTCCTAGGACCACTTCACTTGAACGGATTGCTAATCGCGACCTTGACTGAAGCGGGAGAGGATGTGGCGCTCGGACGAGCGACTTGCGACGATGTCCTGCGTCCCAAACCGGAGTGCCCTTACTGAATGGCATCGGTTTCGCCACCGGCCTTCGCAAACGTTGATGTGGCGTTGATGCAAAACGGGGATGGGGACGCCCGACTGTTTCAGTCATCATCCAAGCTTTTGATCATAGGGGATTTTTTGGTTGCGGGGACAGGATCTGCGAACTGTTTCGCACTTGCAAAGACAATACTCTGACCCGCATCCGGCGCGTGATCAGTGCCCAAGAGCAAATATGTATTGGTTGCGGGGGCGCGCAACCTACGAGACCGACACTCGATCCAAGCGGCCATCTGACCGACCGTATATAGCCGCCTGAAAGCACCTGAGGCGTCCGATCAATCGTGTTGAAATCTCCGCACGAAACGCGGAAATCCCAACATGACTTATACAGGATCGCAGTTGGCAAGCTGACTTGGATAGTGGTCTAGATGGGACGCCAGCCGAATACCCCATCTGAACAACCAGGCAGCATTGCGTTCATCAGGGCGGTTTGCAGCATCTGTCGCTGATCCGCCTCGGGGATAGCCAGCAAATCCGCAGGCCCGAAAATCGCACGATGGGTCACGAAACCGCTGAGAAGGCTAAGCGCGAAATGCGCCCGTCCCGGATCCGCATGGCCAAACGCCCTGCTTAGAGGCAGGGCTAGTGACGTGCCAAAGAATTGCGCAATGATCGCCCGCGCCTCGCTGCAGAGGCTGGACTGTGTCAGTAAATGAAGCGGCCTGACATCTTCTACCTTGCGCGGATCACGCAGGAAGGCCAGATCGCAGATCCGGTTGATCATGGTCGCGCCATCGGGGTCCCCTGCGGCGATGTCATCGAGGGGCGCAAGCGCCAGCAAGGCCTGACGGAATATCTCAGCCTTCGACCCGAAGGCGCGATGGACATAGGCCACATCGACCCCAGCCGCGGCGGCGATGTCGCGCAGGCTGGTGTCGGAATAGGGCATCCGCGCGAAAAGCAGCATCGCCGATGCAAGAATGCGTTCTTTCCCGGTTGCCTGCCCCGGCATGCGGTCGGTCGAGTTGGCTGAGTTGAGCGTCCTTGGCATGGGTGGCTTGTGTTCGTCCGGTGGCTTCGACGCGAAGAAACTGAAAATGCTGCCCCGGAGCAGAGGTGCGGCAAGGTGCAGCCCAGACCGGGTCGTGTTGTTTAGCTGGTTTTTCAACAGCAAACAACCAGCAGCCGCTTTTGCGCGACAATACAGGTTTTTACCCTGTCATCGAGCGTTGACAACAGGGGAGCGTAGGGCGAAGACCGCATCGGGACATGCGCGAAGCATCCATCAGCACAGCAATCAGAGGCAGATCATGGCAAAGCCCGGCAGAAACACCATTATTCTGGGCGGCCTGGCCGTTGTCGCCGTGCTTGGCTGGCTGGCCTGGGACCGGCTGCAACCCGCCGGTCTGCCGGCGGGTTTTGCCAGCGCCAATGGCCGGATCGAGGCGACCGAGGTGGATATCGCGGCGCTCACCGGCGGCCGAATCGCCGAAATCACCGCTGCCGAAGGTGACATGGTCAGCGCAGGCGATGTGCTGGTGCAGATGGACGTGGTGCAGCTGAACGCACAAAAACGTCAGGCCGAAGCGCAGCTTGCCCGCGCCGAAATCGGCGTCGAGACAGCAAGGGCGCTGGTCGCTCAGGCCGAGGCACAAGAGCGCGCGGCCCGGGCCGCGGTTGATCAGGCAGGCTCGGTTGCCGATGCCGCGTCGCGCAGGCTTGAACGCTCTGAGCAGCTTGCAAAGACCAGTGCGATCTCGCAGCAAGTGCTGGATGATGACCGCGCCCGGGACGCCCAGGCCCGCGCCGGTGTGGCCTCGGCCGAAGCCAGCCATGCGGCAGCGCTGGCGGGGGTCAGCAGCGCGCAGGCGCAGGTGGTCGATGCAAGTGCGGCCGTCGAGGCGGCAAAGGCGTCGATTGATGCGATCCAGGCCTCTCTGGACGACGCCACGCTGAAAGCGCCGCGCACGGGCCGGATCCAGTATCGCATCGCACAAGAGGGCGAGATTGTCGGCTCTGGCGGGCGGATCCTCAGCCTTGTCGATCTGGGCGATGTCTATATGACGGTTTTTCTGCCGACATCGCAGGTCGGCCGGGTGCAGGTCGGATCAGAGGTGCGCCTTGTCATGGATGCGGCGCGGGAATTCGTGATCCCGGCCACGGTTTCCTATGTTGCCGATGTGGCGCAGTTCACGCCAAAGACGGTCGAGACCGCCGATGAGCGCGAAAAGCTGATGTTCCGCGTCCGTGCCCGCATCGACCCCGAGCTGCTGTCGCGGCATATCGAATATGTCAAAACCGGCCTGCCGGGCATGGCCTATCTGCGGCTTGATCCGGATGCCGCCTGGCCTGACTTTCTTTCCAATGTCGTGAAATGACCGGCTCAGTTGCCGGGGTCTCCGGCCTGACGCTGCGCTATGGCAAGGTCACGGCGCTTGACAATGTGACGCTGGAGATCCCTGAGGGGCGCATGGTCGGGCTGATCGGGCCAGACGGGGTCGGAAAGTCCAGCCTTCTGTCGCTGCTGGCCGGGGCACGTGTGATCCAGCAGGGCAAGGTCGAGGTTCTGGGCGGCGATATGCGCGATGTGGCGCATCGCAACCGCGTCTGCCCCCGCACCGCCTATATGCCGCAGGGTCTGGGCAAGAACCTCTACCCGACGCTTTCGGTCGAAGAGAACCTTGATTTCTTCGGCTCGCTTTTCGGTCATGACAAGGCCGAACGCGAGCGGCGGATCACCGATCTGCTGGCTGCGACCGGCATGACGCCGTTCCGGTCGCGCCCGGCGTCAAAGCTGTCGGGCGGCATGAAGCAAAAGCTGGGTCTGTGCTGCGCGCTGATCCATGATCCCGATTTCCTGATTCTTGACGAGCCGACCACCGGCGTCGATCCGCTGTCGCGCCGCCAGTTCTGGGATCTGATCGACCGCATCCGCGCGACACGGCCGGGGATGAGCGTGATCACCGCCACCGCCTATATGGAAGAGGCCGCGCGCTTCGACTGGCTGGTTGCGATGAATGCGGGCCGGGTGCTGGCCACCGGCACCACCAGCGATCTGCTGTCGCGGACCGGGGCCGACACGCTTGATGCAGCCTTCATCGCGCTTTTGCCCGAAGAAGACCGGGGCGAAGACAGTGCCGTGGTGATCCCGCCGCGGACCACCGATGACAGCGATATCGCCATCGAGGCCGAGGGGCTGACGCAGCGCTTTGGCGATTTCGTGGCGGTCGACAATGTTTCCTTCCGCATCCCCAGGGGTGAGATTTTCGGCTTTCTGGGTTCGAACGGCTGCGGCAAGACGACGACGATGAAGATGCTCACCGGGCTTCTGGAGCCGAGTGAGGGCCGGGCAAAGCTTTTCGGCCATGAGGTCGATGCAAGCGATCTGTCGGTGCGCCGCCGGGTCGGGTTCATGTCGCAGGCCTTCTCGCTCTATTCCGAGCTGACGGTGCGTCAGAACCTTGATCTGCACGCGCGGCTTTTCGATATGGCGGCCGAGAAGATCCCCGCCAGGGTTGACGAGATGATCGCCCGGTTCGATCTGGGCGACGTGACCGACAGCCTGCCCGAGGCGTTGCCGCTGGGTATCCGCCAGCGGCTTTCGCTGGCGGTGGCGATGATCCATGCGCCCGAGATCCTGATCCTTGACGAGCCGACCTCGGGGGTGGACCCGGTGGCGCGCAACGGCTTCTGGCGCATTCTGGCGGAACTTTCGCGCAAGGATGGCGTGACGATCTTTGTCTCGACCCATTTCATGAACGAGGCGGAATGGTGCGACCGCATCAGCCTGATGCATGCGGGCAAGGTGCTGGTCTCGGACACCGCCGAGGGGATCACGAAAGCCAAAGGTTGCGCCACGCTGGAAGACGCGTTCATCGCCTATCTTGAAGAGGCGATTGGCGAGACGGCACCCGCCCCCGCCGCTGCGCCCGAGGCCGCGCCCGAGGCCCCCGCAGCCGGGGTGACCCATCACGCGCAGCAATCCGGCTTCAGCCTGCGGCGACTGCTTAGCTATTCGCAGCTGGAAAGCCTGCAATTGCAGCGCGATCCGATCCGGCTGACCATGGCGTTGGTCGGCAGCCTTCTTCTGATGATCGTGGTGGGGCTGGGCATCAACATGGATGTCGAGGATCTGACCTTCGCCGCCCTTGACCGCGACCAGACCACCACCAGCCGCAATTATATCGCCGATATTGCGGGATCGCGCTATTTCATCGAACAGCCGGCCCTGACAAGTTACGACGAGATCGACGCAAGAATGCGCTCGGGCGAGCTGGCGCTGGCGATCGAGATCCCGCCCGGCTTTGCCGCCGATATCGCGGCAGGCAGGGATGTGCAGGTCGGGGCCTGGTTCGACGGCGCCAACCCCAGCCGCGCCAATACGGTGCAGGGCTATGTGCAGGGCATGCATGCCGACTGGATCACACGTCAGGCGCGTCAGCTTTACGGTGACAAGGCGAGCGGCGGCAGTTTCGAACTGGTGACCCGATACCGCTACAACCCCGACGTGCGCAGCCTGAATGCGATGGTCCCGGCGATCATCCCGCTGCTTTTGCTGATGATCCCGGCGATCCTGACCACGCTTTCGGTCGCGCGTGAACGCGAACTGGGCTCGATCATCAATTTCTACGTCACGCCGGTGACGCGGCTGGAATTTCTGCTTGGCAAACAGCTGCCCTATATCGCGCTGGCCATGCTGAATTTCTTCCTGATGATGGCCATGGCGGTCACATTCTTCGCAGTGCCCTTCAACGGCAGTTTTCTGGGCTTTACCCTTTCGGCGCTGATCTATGTCACCGCGACCACGGCGCTTGGTTTTCTGGTGTCGGTCTTCATCGCAAGTCAGGTCGCGGCGCTGTTCGCGACCGCCATGCTGACGATGATCCCGGCGGTCAGCTATTCGGGTTTGATCGACCCGGTCTCTTCGTTGTCGGGTTTTGGCCGGGTTCTGGGCGAGATCTACCCCTCGACCTGGTTTATCACCGCCGCGCGGGGGGCTTTCTCCAAGGCCTTCGGAATGGCGGAACTGGCCGGGCCGATGCTGGCCATGGGCATCGCCATTCCGGTGATTATCGGGCTGGCGGCGGCCTTCCTGAAAAAACAGGCGAAGTGAGGGGCGGATGAACCTGCGCAACACCTTCAATCTGGGCGTCAAGGAATTGCGCGGGCTCTGGCGCGATCCGGTGATGCTGGTGCTGATCGTCTATTCCTTTTCGCTCTCGATCTGGACCTCTGCGAACGCCTCGCCCGAGGCGCTGATGAATGCCGCGATCTCGATCGTGGATGAGGATCAGTCGCATCTCTCCGCCCGCATCACCTCGGCCTTTTATCCGCCCTATTTTGTCGAGCCGCAGATGACCACGACGGCCGAGATGGATCGGCGGATGGATCAGGGGCTGGATACTTTTGCGCTGAACATCCCACCGGATTTCGCGCGCGATGTGCTGGCCGGGAAAAACCCGGCGATCCAGCTGAATATCGACGCGACAAGGATGAGCCAGGCCTTCACCGGCGGCGGCTATATCCAGCAGATCGTGTCCTCCGAGGTTTCGGAATATGTGGCGGGCTACCGGGCCGAGACCGCGCTGCCGGTCGATCTGGCGCTCCGCGCGCGGTATAATCCCTCGCTGGATCCGAAGTGGTTCGGGGCGATTTCCGCCGTGATCCAGTCGATCACCATGCTGTCGCTGGTGCTGACCGGCGCGGCGCTGATCCGCGAAAAGGAACATGGCACGGTCGAGCACCTGCTGGTCATGCCCGTCACCGCGACCGAGATCATGTTTTCCAAGATCTGGTCGATGGGGCTGGTGGTGCTGCTGGGGTCGATCTTTTCGCTAAGTGTTGTGGTGCAGGCGCTGATGGCGGTTCCGGTGCAGGGCTCGGTCGTGCTGTTTCTTGCGGGCGCGGTGCTGATGGTTTTCGCCATGACGGGGCTTGGAATTTTCCTTGCCACCATCGCCGGGTCGATGCCGCAATTCGCGCTTTTGCTGATGATGGCGCTTTTGCCGCTGCAGGTGCTGTCAGGCGCGATGACGCCGCGGGAATCCATGCCAGAGATCATCCAGACCATCATGCTTGCAGCCCCCAACACGCATTTCATCATCCTCTCGCAGGGCATCTTGTTCCGAGGTGCGGGGCTTGACGTGGTCTGGCCCCAGTTCGCGGCGCTGGCGGCGATCGGGGTGGCGCTGTTCTGGCTGGCACTGATACGATTCAAGAAATTCCTGCGGTAAGGCATATGTTGGGCCGCCTGCTTCTGATCCTGACGCTTGCGCTTGCAGGCTGCGCTGCGCGTCCGGGGCCGGAAGTTCTGGCCCCCGATGCCGGTGCCCTGCCCGAGGGCGCCCGCCTTGTCCGGGTGCTGACCATGACCACCCGCGCGCCCGAGGCAAATCTGCCGGGGGCCTTTGGCGACTCTCGCTCCATCCGGCCAAGCTGGCTGGAATACGCGGTCTCGGTGCCGCCTGGCCATCGGCCGGGAAAGATTGAATGGCCGGATCGCAATGGCAGCAGCGCCGACCGGAATTTCGTGGTGCGCAGCCGGCAGACGCTTAGCCGTGACGCCTTTGCAAAGCGTCTCTCGCGCGAGGGGGTCGGGCTTTATGTCCACGGCTTCAACACCCGCTTTCATGAGGCCTTGTTCCGCACCGCGCAGCTTTCGGTCGATGCGCATATCGAGGAAAAGCCCGTCCTTTTTACATGGCCCTCGGCAGGCTATCCGGGCGCCTATCTGGCTGATCGTGACGCGTCTGACTTTTCCCGCGCGGCGCTTGCCGATCTGCTGCGGCTTTTGACAAAGGGTCGGTCCGCTTCCGACGCGGTGCCGGTGCTGGCTCACAGCATGGGCGCGCGGCTGACGATGGAGACGCTGGTGCAACTGCGTCTTGCCGGGCGGGACGATGTGCTGGACCGGATCGAGGTCATCCTTGCCGCCCCGGATATTGATATCGATCTTTTCCGCGCCCAGATGGTCAGCCTTGGGCCGATGAAGCATCCCATCACGGTGCTCGTCTCCTCGGACGATCTGGCGCTGAAACTGTCGTCGCAGCTTTCGGCACGTCGGATACGGCTTGGGCTTGTCGATGTGCGTGATCCGGCGGTCCAGCGCCTGGCGGTCGCGACCGGAATACGGATCGTGGATATTACCGATATTCCGACCGATGATCCCGCCCACAGCCGCTATGTCGGCCTGCTTTCCGGCGAGGCCGGGGCTGTGGTTGAAAACACCCTTTTCGGTGAGGTACGCTTGGCGGGGGCCTTTGTCTTCAATCAGGTCGGTGGTGTCTTCACTGGCATCGGTGATGTGCTGGCGGATTGAGGCCGCGGCCTTGGCCCGGCGTTGGTGCCAGCGGCATTGGCCGGGTCATGGCCTCGACGTCGCGCCGTTTTGCCGGTAATCGTCCATGATGATCAGGGCAGGGACAGGGGATTCCGTGTCCGCCGCCGGACGCCGATGCTTTGCCTGTTCAGTCCGGGGGCGGCTGTTTCGGCGGTTTGACGGCGCTTTACGACATGTCGTCGGCATCGGGCCTTGGGCGCAATGCCTATGTTCAAGAAAAATCTTGAACTCTTTGATTTCAATCAACACTCGTTGATAGTTCTGTGCTAACTTCCGCCGGTAAATTGGAGACGCGACATGGCCCTTACTCCCAAATCAGATGGCTCGGGTGCAACCGGCGATGAAAGCCTTGGCATCGAGGCTTTTCAGGCCGTTGACCGCATACGAGAGGCGCTCTCGGGACAGCTCAGCGGCGGGGTCTCGCCCGGCTCGCTGATGATGGCCTATGTCGACTGGGCCTTTCATCTGGCGCAGGCACCGGGCAAGCAGATGGAACTGGGCGTCAAGGCGGGCCGCAAATGGCAGCGTCTCATGGCGCATCTGATGGCCTCGGCGATGGATCCGCAGGCCGCGCCGGTCATCACGCCCTTGCCGGGCGACCGCCGTTTCGCCGGTGAAGCCTGGGCGAAACCGCCCTTCAGCTGGATGTCGCAGGCTTTCCTGCTGCAGCAGCAATGGCTGCATAACGTCACCCATGAGGTTCCGGGCGTGACGAAGCACCACGAGGATGTGGTGTCTTTTGCCGCGAAACAGATCCTTGATGTCTGTGCGCCTTCGAACAACCCTTTTACCAATCCCGAGGTTGTGGCACGGACCTGGGCTACCGGAGGCATGAACCTTGTGAAGGGCTGGCAGAACTGGCTGCAGGACGTCGTCCGCCAGATCCGGCAGGAGCCGCCAGAGGGTGTCGAGGCCTTTACACCGGGTCGCGATGTGGCGGTGACGCCGGGCAAGGTAATCTTCCGCAACCACCTGATCGAACTGATCCAGTATACGCCCACGACAGAAACCGTGCACCCCGAGCCGGTGCTGATCGTTCCGGCCTGGATCATGAAATACTATATCCTCGACCTCAGCCCGGAGAATTCACTGATCCGCTGGCTGGTGGCGCAGGGCCACACGGTTTTCGCCATTTCCTGGCGCAATCCGGGTGCAGAGGATCGTGATCTGACGCTGGAGGATTATCGCCGGCTGGGCGTGATGGCCGCGTTGGATGAGATCACCCGTCTAATGCCCGATCAGAAAATCCACGCCACCGGCTATTGTCTGGGTGGCACTTTGCTGTCGATCGCGGCGGCTGCCATGGCGGGGAAGGGGGACGCGCGTCTCGCCTCGCTGACGCTGCTTGCCGCGCAGGTCGATTTCGCCGAACCGGGCGAGCTTGCGTTGTTCATCGACCCAAGCCAGCTGCATCTTCTTGAAAGCATGATGTGGAACCGCGGCTATCTCTCTGCCGATCAGATGGCGGGGGCGTTTCAGCTTTTGCGCTCGAATGACCTCATCTGGTCCCGGATGGTGCGCGATTACATGATGGGCGAGCGGACGGCGATGAATGATCTCATGGCCTGGAATGCCGACAGCACCCGGATGCCCTATCGGATGCATGCCGAATATCTGCGCAGGCTTTATCTGAATAATGAGCTTTCTTCGGGACGCTTCACCGCCGGGGGCAAGACAGTTCTGTTGCAGAACATCCGGGTGCCGATCTTTGCCGTCGGGACCGAGCGCGATCATGTCGCACCCTGGAAGTCGGTCTACAAAATCCACCAGTTCACCGATTGCGAGGTGACTTTCGCGCTGACGTCGGGCGGGCATAATGCGGGGATCGTCTCTCCTCCCGGTCACCCGCGCCGCCGCTACCGGCTGGCGACCCGCGCCCATGACGACGCGCTTTTGCCGCCCGAGACCTGGGTCGAGGCCAATCCTGCAACCGAGGGTTCGTGGTGGACGCCCTGGCAGGCCTGGCTTGCCGCGCGTTCGGGTGCCCCCGCCACGCCGCCCGCAATGGGCAACGCGCTGGCAGATGCGCCCGGCACATATGTTTTCCAGAGGTGACAAGATGACCGGCACTCTGACCAACTATCTGTTTCACCAGATGAAAATCGGCGACCGCGCCAGTCTTGTCCGCCACGTCGGTCCCAAGGATATTGAATTGTTCGCCGCTGTTTCCGGCGACGCCAACCCCGCGCATCTGGATGCCGGTTTCGCCGCCCATGGGCCGTTTGGCCATGTCGTGGTGCACGGCATGTGGACTGCGGCGCTGATTTCGGCGGTGCTGGGCACCCGCCTGCCGGGGCCGGGGACGATCTATCTCGACCAGCAGATCCGCTTTAACAAGCCGGTTTCGCCAGGCGATACCATCACCGCCGAAGTTGAAGTGGCCGAGCTGATCGAGGGCAAGAACCGTGTCCGCCTGACGACCACCGCCCGCAATCAGCGGGGCGAGGTGGTGCTTTCGGGCGAGGCGCTGGTGCTGGCCCCGGTCGAGCAGGTGACCTGGGTGCCGGGTGACCTTCCCGAGGCGGTGGTCCTGCCGAAGGGGCGCTGGCAGGGCTTTGTCGAAGAGGCCCGCGCATTGCCCCCGGTGCGGGCGGCGGTGGTGCATCCCTGTTCGAAATCCGCGATCCTTGGCGCGATCGAGGTGCGCGACGAAGGCCTGCTTGACCCGATCCTGATCGGTCCCGGCGCAAAGATTCGCGCGGCGGCCGCCGAGGCCGGGGTCTCGCTTGACGGCTTCCGGATCGAGGAGACAGAGCACAGCCATGCAGCGGCGGCGCGGGCGGTGGAACTGGCGGCCTGTGGCAAGGTCCAGGTGCTGGTCAAGGGCAGCCTGCATTCCGATGAACTGCTTGCGGCGGTGGTTTCGAAAAGCGGCGGCCTGCGCACCGAACGCCGGATCAGCCATGTCTATGCGATGGATGTGCCCGCCTATCGCAAGCCGGTGATCGTCACCGATGCCGCGATCAATATCGCACCGACATTAGAGCATAAGCGCGACATCTGCCAGAATGCCGTCGATCTGATGCGGCTTCTGGGGCGCGATCAGCCGAAGGTCGCGGTGCTGGCGGCGGTCGAGACGGTGAACGCGACGATGCCCGCCACGCTGGATGCCGCCGCGCTGACGGTGATGGCGGCTCGAGGCCAGATCACGGGCGCGCTGGTTGACGGGCCGCTGGCCTTCGACAATGCGATCAGCCCCGAGGCGGTGGCGACGAAGGGCATCGTCTCGCAGGTGGCGGGCGAGGCCGATATTCTTCTGGTGCCGGATCTCGAGGCCGGGAACATGCTTGCCAAACAGCTGATCTATTTCGCGGGCGCCACGGCCGCGGGGCTGGTTCTGGGCGCACGGGTGCCAATCGTTCTGACAAGCCGGGCGGATCCTTTATCGGCCCGCATCGCCTCGGCTGCGCTGGCCAAGCTGGTCGCGGTCCGCAAAGCGGAGGGGAAGGCGTGACCCGCGATCTGATCCTGACATTCAACACCGGATCCTCGACTATCAAGCTGGGGTTTTACGCACTGGAGGCCGCCGCGCCGCGCCCGCTGGCCTCGGGCGTGATCGATTTCCGCGATGAGCCTTTCGAAGTGCGCCTGACGCGCGAGGGCAAGACCTTTTCAGGCCCGATCACAGCGGATCCCGGCGATCTGACAGCCGTGCTGAACCAGGCTTTTGCCTGGCTGGCCGGGCATTTCAATCTTTCGCGCCTTGCGGTGATCGGCCATCGGGTTGTGCATGGCGGCGATGTCTTCACAGGACCAGCCCGGATCACCGATCAGGTGATCGCGCAGATCGACGCGCTGGCGCGGCTTGCGCCGCTGCATCAGCCGCAAAGCCTTGCGCTGATCCGGGCGATGCGGGGGCTTTACCCCGATGTGCCACAGACAGCCTCTTTCGACACGGCGTTTCATGCCACCAACCCGCCCCTGATCCGCCGCTTTGCCCTGCCGCGCGCGCTTTATGATCAGGGGATCAAGCGCTATGGCTTTCATGGTCTCTCCTACCGCTATATCGCCGGGCAACTGGGCGATCTGGCCACCGATGCAAAGGTGGTCGCCGCACATCTGGGCAGCGGCGCAAGCCTTTGTGCGATCCGGGGCGGCAAGAGCATCGACAGCTCGATGGGGTTTTCGACGCTGGACGGCATCCCGATGGCGACGCGTTCGGGTGCGCTGGACCCCGGCGTGATCCTGCATCTGATGGGCGAAATGGGGCAAAGCCTGAAACAGGTCGAGACCATGCTCTATCGTGAAAGCGGCCTTCTGGGCGTGTCGGGTTTCGAGGCTGACAGCCGCGAGCTGATGGCCAGCACGCGCCCAGAGGCTGCCGAGGCGATCGACCTCTTTTGCCTGCGCATCGCGGGCGAGGTGGCACGGTTGGCGACCAGCATGGGCGGGATCGATGCGCTGGTCTTCACGGCAGGAATCGGCGAGCATCAGCCCGGTATCCGCGCCCGTGTCGCCGCGCGGCTGGCCTGGCTTGGGGCAGAGCTTGACCCCGATGCCAATGAAGCAGGGTCGCGCAGGATCAGCACCGCCGCCAGCCGGGTGCAGCTTCTTGTCATTCCGACCGATGAGGAAAGCATCATCGCCCAGGAGGCCGTCAGCGAAGAGGCAGCGACATGATTGATCTGAAAGGCAAACGCGGCCTCGTGGTTGGCGTGGCGAATGAGGCCAGCATCGCCGCCGGTTGCGCCAGGGCCTTTCGCGCGGCGGGGGCAGAGCTGGCGCTGACCTTTCTTAATGAAAAGGCCCGGCCATGGGTCGAACCCGTGGCGCAGGAAGTGGGTGCGCCGCTGTTCCTTCCTTGCGATGTGCGTGAACCCGGCCAGTTGGAAGCCGTGTTTGACCGCATTACCGCTGAATGGGGGCGGCTTGATTTTCTGCTTCATGCCATCGCCTTCGCCCCGCGCGAGGATCTGCACACCAGCGTTGTCAACGCTTCGGCCGAAGGTTTTGCGACGGCGATGGATATCTCTTGCCACTCCTTCCTGCGCATGGCGCGGCTGGCGCGGCCTTTGATGCAGGCGGGTGGTTCGCTGATCACGGTCAGCTTTTACGGCGCGGATCGGGTGGTCGAGAATTACAACCTCATGGGTCCGGTAAAGGCCGCGCTGGAGGCTTCGGTCCGCTATGCGGCGGCCGATCTGGCGGGCGAAGGGATTCGTGCCTTTTCGCTTTCAACCGGTCCGGTCAAGACCCGCGCCGCCTCGGGGATCGACCGGTTCGATGCGCTGATGGATAAGATTCGCGCCCGTACGCCTGCGGGAAAACTGGTAAGCATCGAAGAGATCGGTACGCTGGCGGCCTTTCTGGCAACCGAGGCCGCAAGTCCCATGAGCGGATCGGTGGTCTATGCCGATAACGGATTTCACACCACCGCCTGAGGCAGGCGCGGGGCCCCGCCCTTGACCGGAAGGCGGATCCGGGGCAAAGCGGAATCAACATCAGTTGACAGCATTCTGACAGGCGCCGCCGCGTGACCTTCTTTACGGTTCATCCCTTCCATTCCTTCAATCTTGCCGTGGTCTTGCTGATCGCGGGCAAGATCCTGACCCTGAACATTGATCTTCTGCGCCGCTATTCGATCCCCGAGCCGGTGGCGGGCGGCTTTCTCTGTATCGCGGTAACGGGGCTCCTCTGGGCGCTGTTCGATCTGAAGGTCTCATTCGAGGTGGGGATCCGTGATTTCCTGCTGCTGGTGTTCTTTGCCGGTATCGGGCTGAAATCCGATATCCGCACGCTGCTTGCGGGGGGCAGGCCGTTGGTGATCCTGTTGATCCTTGCGACCAGCTTCATCCTTTTGCAGAACTTCGCGGGGATGGGGCTGGCGAGGCTCTTTGGAATGGAGCCGAAGGCCGGGCTGATGGTCGGCTCGGTTTCGCTGACCGGCGGCGTTGGCACCACGCTGGCCTGGGCACCGATATTCGCCGAAAAGCTGGGGATCACGAATGCGCTGGAACTGGGGGTCGCGGCCAATACTGTCGGGCTAATCGCGGCCTGTGTGATCGGCGGGCCGATTGCGGCGCTCCTGATCCGGCGGGGCGGGCTGAAGGCGGAAAACAAGCGCGATCTGGACATCGGCGTTCCGAATGAGGGGCGCGCGGTCCGGATGGATTACTTCTGCATCCTCTGGTCGATCCTGGCGCTGAATGTCACCGTGCTGATCGGGCTGGCGCTGCATGAGGCGATCACGGCGGCCGGCGTCACGCTTCCAGCCTTTGTCAGCTGCCTTGTCGCGGGGATCGTGCTGCGCAACCTTTTGCCGCTGGCCCCGAGGCGGTTAGTGCGGCGGATCTGGCCTGGGGTCGATGATGCGCTGGCGCTGATCTCGGATCTGTCACTCGGGCTTTTCCTGATCATGGCGCTGATGGGCCTGCAGGTCTGGGAGCTGAACGGCGTCCTTCTGTTCATTACCGCCGCCCTTGTGATGCAGATCCTGCTGACGGTCGGATTCACGATTTGGGTCGTGTTCCCCGCGATGGGGCGCGATTATGAGGCGGCGGTGATCTCGGCCGGGTTTGGCGCTATCACGCTCGGCTCAACCGCCACCGCCATCGCCAATATGACCGCCGTGGCGCAGCAACATGGCGCGGCGCACCGGGCCTTTGTGATCGTGCCGCTGGTCTGCGGCTTTTTCATCGATATCGTCAACGCGCTGATCATCTCGGCGCTGGTCGGCTAGTGTCGCGTTGCCCTTAAATGGGCTCTGCCTCAATTTGTGTGGCGGAACGGTAGCATTCTCGCCCGCAACAATTCTGGACCGGCGCGACCGTACATTGCGCGTTTGAGGGTCTTCAGGCGGTTGATCTGACCTTCTGCCTGGCCGTTGCTCCAGAGCATCTCGATTGCATTTTTGACCGCATCGAAGTCCCGGTTCAAGGTACGGGCAAAGCGCACGATGGGCGCCAGATCGGTTTCAATCGCGTCGTCGATCCATGCAGGGAGCGGGTCTGCCTGGCGACCGCGAATGATACCATTGAACCGCATGGCGAGGCTGCGCATCGTTGCGAAGGCGGGAGAACCGGCCTTGAGCGCGTCGACTTTCCGCACCTGATCCGGGGTGAGCTTTCCGCGGGGTTTAACGCACAGGGCAGCCGCGATGACCGGGGAAATCGCGTGCCCCGTTTCCGGGTCCCGGACTGGCTTAAGTATCGCGTGCTCTACCTTGGGGTCGGTCGCTTGCTGTTCGGCTCTGCGCCAACCCGCCAGCAACCGCTGCAAATGCGTTTGACTCCCCTCGTAACCACGCTCTTGGATCAGACGGAACAGGGCGCTTCCAGTTCGAATGCCGTCCTTCCAGGATTGCTTCAGAAACTTTTCAAAATACCATGGGGAAGTCCGCTTCAAAGCGGCCCGCCTGCGGTCTGGCGGCGTCTCGAACTGCAGCCATTTCGCGATGCTGCGACGCGGAAACCCGGTTCGCCGCCCGATCTCGCTGCAGGAAAGCCCCTGATTTCGGAGCGCATGGATGGTGGTGAAAATCTCTTCCCGAGACGTCCTGTGCGCAAGGCGTGACTTCAGAAGCCTGCCGGCTGCGGTGATATTGTCTGCGTCGGACAGCAGCGCCCTGCCGGTCGCACGGCCGTGGAGGTTCATTTGCTCCTCGATGGCCTGCCGCAGGTTTTGCACGATATGGAACCGGTCAGCGACCTGCTTCGCCTGCGGTGCCCCTTGCCGTGCGGCCTGGGCGTAGAGACCACACCGATCTCTGCTGATCACCTCAAGCTCAGGATGACGCCTCAGCCAGTCGGTGCAGGTGACGACATCTCGATCCTCGAGAATGTCGATCACCACGCGACGCTCCAGATCCACAATGATCGTGCCGTAGGTTTGCGACTTCCGCCAGCTCCAGTCGTCGATCCCGATGACCGTTGGCGCCTCGCCGGCGCCGTGAGCACACTGTTTCAGATGCCTGAGCACCGTGTCATCGCTGACCCCAAGGCCCAAACGATGCAACAACCTCTCGGCAGGTCGTCCGCCGGTCGCATGCCCCAGATGACTGACAATCTCCCCGACACGCGAAGTCCGACGTGCAAATGGATGCGCAATCGAGGCGATCTGGTCCGAGAAAGTCCGGCGTGGGCAAGCGGGTGCCTGACATCGCCAACGGCAAATCGCGAGATCAACCGTTACCTTGTTTCCATGCGCGGGATAATCCTGAAGCCGCCGACGCCGCCAGCCGTGACGTCGGCGTGAATGGAATCCACAGTCTGGGCAGATGCCGTTGGGCGCCAAGACGCCGAATACAAGCCACCCGCCGCGTTCACTTCGCTCCACGCTTTGAACGGCAACATCGATCCCGGGTGACCAGTGCTTCTTCGAACCCACAACTATCCCTCCTGAATTTTCCAGTTTCAGGATAGTTGCGCCACACAAAGTGAGGCAGAGCCCGATTATGGGTCGGCCCCGCGTAGCATCTGGATCTGCGGCCAGATGGCGGCCCAGTAGGGCGCGGCCGTTGCGGCAAGTATCAAGGTCATGCGCCGGCCTGAAATGATGAGACGAGCGCCGGCGCGCAGCACGCGTTCCCGCAGGCGGCGCAGGCTCCAAGGGGCTTTCGTGGCGCGCGCCATGGCCCGGCGCGCCACGTGCATGATCTGGTAGGCGAGCATGGCGACGAGCAACCGGACTTCGTTGCAGGCGAAGGCATCGATGGGGGGCGTGACCGATTTCGGCTTCTTGCCGCGCAGATGGGTCTTGGCGCGATTGGTGGAGGACAGCGCTGGAGACAGCACGTCCATCAGCTCGCCCATGTGGCCTTCTGCTTTGCCGCGCTGGCGATAATGGTCCAGCAGGGCCTGCCCCTTCATCTGGAAGCGCGAGATCGAGGTGACGAGGAAGAAGCGGTCGAGCAGCAGATCGACACCTCGACTGACAGGCCCAAAGCGGCTCGGCCCCTATCCTGACCGTGAGCTGGATTGCCAAGAGGCACTGGAAGCGAGATTTGTCGCGCTGGTTGACGAGGCTGAAGCGGTCGGATGGGTGCGGACGGAGGTTTAGTTAGCGTCCGCGGACGTGGTGTAATTTCATCGCCGCCAGCGGTGTGATCCCGGGTGGCCATCGAGGTGTAAGATCGAGGTGGAGTTTCGACGCTTCAACCACGCACCTTACGGAGACCCCGATGACCAAGACGAACATGGACCTGTCCGAGCTTCTGGCCAAGCACGATCAGGGAGACTTTCTGCGCGGCATAGCCGAGGCCGTGCTGCAGCTGATCATGGAGACCGATGTGGAAGGTATCATCGGCGCCGGTCGCCACGAGCGCAGCGGCGAACGGACGACCTGGCGGAACGGGTATCGAGAGCGCGCTCTCGATACCCGTTTGGGCACGCTGAACCTGCGGGTGCCGAAGCTGCGCCAAGGCAGCTACTTCCCGGGCTTCCTGGAGGCCCGCAAGACATCCGAGCAGGCGTTGGTGGCCGTGATCCAGGAGGCGTGGATCGGCGGCGTCTCCACCCGCCGCGTCGACGAGTTGGTGCAGGCAATGGGGCTGAGCGGCATCTCGAAGAGCACGGTGTCCAAGCTGTGCAAGGACATCGATGAGCGGGTCGGTGAGTTCCTGAACCGCCCGCTGAGCGGGGAGTGGCCCTATGTCTGGCTGGATGCCACCTATCTCAAGGTGCGTCAGGGCGGCCGGATCGTGCCAGTCGCGGCCATAATCGCTGTCGCCGCCAACACCGAAGGACGCCGCGAAATCATCGGTCTGGGCATCGGCCCATCCGAGGCCGAGACGTTCTGGACCGAGTTCCTGCGCTCGCTGCGGGCCCGGGGTCTCGGTGGCGTCCGGCTGGTCATCAGCGACGCCCATACCGGTCTCAAGGCCGCCATCGCCCGCGTGTTCGAAGCCACTTGGCAAAGGTGTCGCGTTCACTGGATGCGCAACGCGCTGGCACACGTCTCGCGCGGCCAGCACACCGTGGTCGCCGCCGCGATCCGGCAAGCCTTCGACCAGCCCGACCGCGCCCATGCGGGCGAGACCTGGCACAAGGTGTCCGAGCAGCTGCGTCCGCGATGGCCCAAGCTGGCCGATCTGATGGACGCCAGCGAGCATGACGTGCTGGCCTACATGTCCTTCCCTCGCCAGCATCGCACCAAGCTTCACAGCACGAATCCAATCGAGAGGCTGAACAAGGAGGTGAAGCGGCGTGCCGATGTTGTCGGGATCTTCCCGAACGAGGCTTCCATCATGCGCCTGATCGGCGCCGTGCTGTTCGAGCAGAATGACGAATGGCAGACCTCTAGCCGATACATGATGGTCGAAGCCTTCGCCCAAATCGACAAGGAGGAGCCAAATTGATCCGGCGGATCGATTTCGGTGAAGAGGATCGGAAAATCGTGGCCGCCGATATGGGGTTGAACCGCAATGCCCTTGGCGTTCGGCTGCACAGGGCGCGCGCTGCTCTGCGCGAGGCGATCCAATACCATTGTGGAGCCTGCTGCCTGGAGGATCCCGATGATTGCTACTGCCCAGTCTAGCGCCGAAGCGATCCCCTACTGCGACAAGCAAAGCTAGGCGACGGAATCAGGCGAACAATTCAGGGCATTCACGGGCGCATTTGTTGGTCAAAATGATGTACACCAGATGCAGCGTTGCGAGCCCCGCCAGCAGGCAGAAAAACGAAATGTAGGCAAACTGGAGAAAGGCGATATCGATCACGATCACCGCCACCAGCGTCAGGGCGAAATGGCGCATATGTTTGTAATGCGACAGCGCTGGCGGGAGGGTGATAAGGGTCACATAGATTGTATTGGTCAGCCAGCGTGGCATCATGAAATCCAGCCACATGGATTTTTCATAGGCCAGAGACTGATTGTTGACCTCGACCACCACCATGTCACTGTTTAGCCCGTGCGGTATGTAAAGCAGCAGTCCGAAAGCCAGCCCGATCAACGCCATGAGGCGGAACAACCGCTTTCGGGGGCTGTCGTCCGGTTCAAGCACGTAGACCGAGAAGGGGACCCAGATCGGCCACATGAACCAGGTGAAAAAGATGAACCCCATTGCCCCCCACAAAACCGTCAGGGGATCGTTTCCGTTCATGCCGACCCAGACAAAACCCTCGGTAAACTGCTGCAGTCCGGCGAAAAGCGGCATCAGGGCAAGCGGGAGATAGCGTTTGTTGCGCCGCCAAGCCACAATTGAAATGGCCGTGCCGCCGCCAACAAGAAAAACACTGGCGGCAAAGCTGACTTGAGCGGACAGGCACATTTGACTTCCCTCTGTCCTGTTTGTTCGGATCGTCAATCATGCAACGCTAAATCACCGGCCACCCAATTGGAAGAAACCAATTGGAGACCTGTGTTCTTGAAGTCCCAAGCCCGGAATTTTCGGAGAGCTGTAATGATCCGCAGCTCAAAGCGTCTGTGCATAACGGCAGCATGGCCGCTGGCGTTAGTTTGATTGTGCCGTTCTGCTTAAACCCTTAACACTTTAGAGAGTCGAGCACCCGAAGGAGGTAACACGGATGAGCGAGCTTTCCCAATACGCGATCCTTTTCGGGCTGAGTGTCGGTGTGTTCGGTTTCGTGCTAAGCCTTTACGGGCTCGCCCGGGCCATCGGGCGCACGCGCTCGGAACCGGGCAAGGACGTGCCCGCCACGGCCGGTACCTTGTCGCGCGATCCGGTCTGGGTCCGCTATCATGCGCGCTATGCCGGTTATGCGCTGCTGTTTCTGGCCTTCGACATGGAGATGGCGTTCATGTATCCGTGGGCGGTCGTCTACCGCGAAGAAGGGCTGATCGCATTGCTCGACATGGGCGTTTTCCTCTCAATCCTGTTCCTGGGCCTGCTCTATGGCTGGAGCCAGGGCGCGTTGAGGCGGCAATGACCATAGCCGGGGCGCGAGAGGGCGCGATGTACGGGATCAGGCGGGCGGTCGCGGCGGCCATGGCGCGCGATCTGACGGCCTTTGTGCTGCCCGGCCCGTCTGTCGCGCGGTCGATGGGGATCGACCTTGCCAATGCGCACCTGCGTGTTGTAGGCACCCCGCGCCATGCCGACGTTCTCATCGTCGTCGGCCCGATTCCGGACGGTCTGCGCGATGCCGCCGCCGTCACCTACGCGCAGATGCCGCGCCCCCGCGCGATCCTGGCACTGGGCGCAGGCGACATCGCCCCGTTGCCCGATGCGGACGTGTCGGCCCCGCTGACACGGGCCGGGCTGGCCGATCTGCGCCGCGTGATCGCCGCGGGCGCGTTTCGCGCTGACAGCGGGGAGTTTAACGCCCCCGCTCTTGAGGTGCGCGTGGAATACACTTGCCCGATGCACCCCGAAATCGTCCGCGACGCCCCCGGAGACTGCCCCAAATGTGGCATGACGCTGGTGCCGCGCGAAACAGCGTCCGATGGACATGGTGGGCACGGTGGCCACGACATGCCCCGGGAGGACAGGCCAAACCCCGCCGATCACGCACATGCGGGCCACGCTCACGACGCGGGCGGGTCGGGGGCATACACTTGCCCGATGCACCCCGAGGTGATCAGCGACGCACCGGGCAAGTGCCCCAAATGCGGCATGAACCTGGCGAAGGCGGAGGAGGTGGAAAGCCACGGTCACGGGCATGGGCATGGGCATGGGCACGCAAGCCACGCGCCCTCCGCGCATGGCGATCATGCCGGTCACGACGACAAGGCGGGCGGGTCGGGGGCATATAGTTGCCCGATGCACCCCGAGGTGATCAGCGATGCACCGGGCAAGTGCCCTAAATGCGGCATGAACCTGGTGAAGGCGGAGGAGGTGGAAAGCCACGGTCCCGGTCACGGTCACGGGCATGGCGGTCACGGCGGTCATGGCAAACAGCAGGACCATTCCGGCCACGATGGGCATGCCGGACATGGCGGCCACTCCAAGGCCACTATCGACGGGATCGAGCCGCATTTCATGTCGATGGTCGAGATGACCAAGGACCAGCCGCGCAGCAGCGACGGGTTACAGATGGACTGGATCAAGGTGCCGTTCGGGCCGTTCTTTCCCGGCCTGCCGGCTGGGCTGCGGCTGACGTTGACGCTGGATGGCGATACCGTTGCGGCCAGCGACGCCACGAGCCTTGTCGGCGCGACGGATTTGATGGATGGGCCGCAGATGAGGGTGGCCGATTTCGTCGAGCGTCTGGCCACCATGATGCCGCTCAGCAGCGTGTCCTATCGCGCGCTGGCTTGCGCTGCGATTGAGGTGGCCGCCGGCGTCGAGCCCGACCATGACGCGCGCCGTGGCCGCGCCGCCGCCGTGGAACGCGAGCGGATCGCCAGCCACCTGAACTGGCTGGCCGAGTTCGGCCTTCAGTCGGGTTTTTTGTGGCTCGCCGCGCGCGCTGGGGCGTTGCAACTGGCCGTTCAAGGTGCCGACGTTGCCGGGATTGCCACGCAGGCTGGGGCGATCCGGCGGCTGTCGCGCCGGGTGCAGGCGGCCCCGCTGATGCGGATGCGGCTTAGACGCATCGCGCGCATCGGCAATGACGCCCCGGCCAGCGGCCCGGTGGACCGGGCGCGAGGTGGCGGATCGGATGCCCGAACGGGTGATCCAACGCTGAAGGATCTCGGGTTCGAAATGCGCGTCCGCAACGGCGGCGATGCGCTGGCGCGGCTGCGGCTGCGCTGCGACGAGATCGCCCAAAGCCTCGACCTGATCGCGGCCGCCGGGATGATTGCTGTGCCGCAGGTGCCGGATGTGGACAGGGTGTCGGGCGAGGGCGAGGCTCGCATCGAAACACCGCGCGGCACGGCGTCGCTGCGCGTGAAGCTGGCCAATGGCAAGGTGGTCGAGGCCGATCTCGACACGCCGACAGACGTGAACATCGCCCTTGTCGAAACGGTGACGGCGCAGCAGGAACTGGGCGATGCCCTGAGCGCCGTTGCCTCGCTCGACCTGTCGCCCTGGGAGGTGCGTGGATGAGCATTCTTGTCGTTCTCCTGTCGCTCGCCGCCGGGGCCTATGCGCTGGCCGTCATCGAACGATGGGCCGTGCATGGGCACCTGAGCCTGACCGGTCCGGCCTGGGCCGCCTTGGCGCTTATGGGGCGGGAATCGCTGCTGGCGCGCAAATCTGACCGGTTGTTCTTTGAGCTTGGGCCGGTGCTGCTTTTGGTGGCGGGGCTGATGGCGGTGGCAGTGATCCCGCTGGCGCCGGGGCTTATCATCACCGACCTGGCGACCGGAGCGCTGTTTTTGAACGCTGCGCTGGCCTATGTGCTGGTGGCGCTGATCATGGCGGGCTGGGGGCCGAACGGGGCCTACGCCATGATCGCGGGCTGGCGGTTCCTGGGCCAGTTCATTGCCTATGCCATGCTGATCGTGATGCCGATCACCGCCGTCGCCATGCGGGCGGAGTCGCTCTCGACGGTTGAGATCGTCGCCTCGCAGGCGCAGCTCTGGAACGTGCTGTACCAGCCGATGGGGTTTGTCCTGTTCGTCGTGGCGGCGATGGGGCTGGCCTGGCTGCCGCCGCTGGACCTGCCCGATGCGACCGGCGAATTGGCCGGCGGGGTCGAGGCGGAATATACCGGCGTGCGGCTGGCAGTGCTGCGGCTGGCGCGGATGGTCATTATCCTGGCGCTGGCGGGGGCGACCGTGACCTTCTATCTGGGCGGCTGGCTGGGCCCGTGGCTGCCCGCGTGGGCCTGGAGCGCGATCAAGATCCTGGCCGTGGCCGCGGCCATGCTGAGCGTCGGGCGCTATATGCCGCGCATCCGCGAAGCGCGTTACCTGGCGCTGAGCTGGAAGCTAGGGATCTCGCTGGCGCTGGCCAATATCTTTGTCGTGGGCGTGATCGCGCTGGTGGTGCCGATATGACGGTTCAGATGATCTTCTTGGCGTTCTTCGGCGGCGCGGCGGTGTGGTTCGGCGTCGTGGTTTTCCGCACCCATTCGATGGTGCGCTCGGCGCTGGCGCTGCTGTTTTCGCAAACCGCGATAGGGGCGATGTTTCTGGTCATGCAGGCCGAGTTTCTGGGCGTGTTGCAGATCATGATGATGGCCACGGAAATGAGCGTGATGGCGATTTTCATGGTGATGTTCATGATGGATCCCGGCGGCATGGGCAAAATGGACATGACCCACCAGAAACGCCTGTCGCTCTGGGCCGGGGGCATTGGGCTGCTGGCGGCGCTGCTGCTGGTCTGGCTGCCCGATTGGGGTCCGGTCGCCCTGTCTGTGCCGGGTGCGCATGAACAGGCCGCCGATCTGGGCCGCGAATTGCTGGGCCGGTCAATGTTCATCTTCCAGTCGGCAGGGCTGACCATCCTGACGGCCATGGTTGCGGCCACGATGGTGGCCATCGTCCCCAACGCGGAGCAGAGCAAATGATTGTGGAGATGATGATCGCGCTCAGCGTCGGCGCGGGGCTGTTTGGTATCGGTCTTTACGGCGCGCTGAGCCAGACGAACCTGGTGATGATCATCATGGGGGTCGAGCTGATTTTGGCCGCAGCACTGGTCAATCTGGTGGCCTTCTGGCGCTATCTGCATCCCGATGAACCGGCCGGTCAGATGTTCGTGCTGATCGTGATGGCGGTGATGGCGGTCGAAATGGCGGTCGGCTTTGCCATCGCCATCGCGCGGTTCCGGGTGCGCGGGTCGGTTGAGATGGAAGAAGCGCGCGAGTTGAAGGGATGACGATGCTGGCGCTCATTATCCTTGCGCCGCTGCTGGCGGGTCTCGCGGCGCTTGTGCTGCGCCGCGCACCCGAAGCGATTGCACTGGCGGGCGTCGGCCTTGGGTTTGTCGCGGCGATGGCGTTGCTGGCGGGGATCGTTTCCGGTGGCACCATGCAACTGGTCCTGCCGGGGCTGCCGCAGATGCCGCTGCGGTTGGTCGCGACGCCGCTGACGGCGGTGTTTTCGGCCATGGTGGCGACGGTGGCGGCCTGTGTGCTGATCTACGCTGTCGGTTACATGCGCAGCGACCCCGAGAAGCCGCGCTTTTTCGGGATCCTGCTGCTGTTTGTCGCCGCGATGCAGGCGCTGGTTCTGGCGGGCGACTGGATCACCGTGCTGGCGGCGTGGGAACTGATCGGTTTTTCCAGCTATCTGCTGATCGGGTTCTGGCATGGGCGTGACGGCGTGCCCGGTGCCGCGATGCGGGCGTTTCTGTATACCCGCAGCGCCGATCTGGGGCTTTATCTGGGGATTTTCGTGCTGATCGGCTGGGCCGGCACCGCGGAAATCTCGGCCACGTTGGATATCACCGGCACGCCCGCACTGGTCGCCGGGTTGCTGTTGCTGATCGGCGCGATGGGCAAGTCGGCGCAGGTGCCGTTGCAGGACTGGTTGCAGCGCGCCATGGCCGGCCCGACGCCGGTCTCCGCTTTGCTGCATTCCGCGACTCTGGTGGCGGCGGGGGCGATCCTGCTGATCCGCGTGACCCCGATGCTGCCCGCAGGCGCGCTGATTGCGGTCGGGCTGGTGGGCGGCGTCACCGCCGTCGTTGCCGGCCTGATCGCGCTGGCCGAGCGGGACCTGAAGCGGCTGCTGGCCGCCTCGACCTCCAGCCAGTACGGGCTGATGCTGCTGGCCATTGGCGCGGGGGTGCCGGTGGCGGCGCTGCTGCACCTTATCGCCCACGCGGCGATAAAGAGCACGCTTTTTCTGGGGGCGGGTGTGTTCCAGCATGATCGCGACAGCACCGACATGGATGCGGTCGCGGGCGCGGGCCGGGCACGACCGCTGGTGCTGGCCGCTTTCGGCATTGCTGCTTTGGCGCTGGCGGGGATCCCGCCGCTGGCGGGGTTCTTTTCCAAGGACGCGATCCTTGCCGCCGCGCTGGCGGCCCCCGGGGTCGTATGGCTCGCGCCGCTGGCGCTGGCAGGCACGGTGCTGACCGGGGCCTATATGGCGCGGGCGCTGCGGGTGCTGTGGCAGGGCGAGGCCCAGCCCGTTCTGGGCAAGGGGATGGGCTGGATGGGTGCGGGCATGGCGGTGCTGACGGCGCTGGCGGCGGGGCTTGGGTTCGCCTTCACGCCGCTGGAACATCTGCTTGAGGCCGAACTGCCGCCGGAAGGAACCGCGATGATCCTCGGGCTTATGGCGGCGCTGAGCGGCCTGGTGCTGGGCTGGTTCATCCAACCTACTCGCCTGATGGGGCCGGTTCTGCCGATGGCGCAGCGCGGCTTTGCCGTCGCGGGCGGTATGGACGGGCTGGTGCTGCGCCCGTCGCTGGCTTTTGCCGCCGCCTGTGAAGGTTTCGAACGGCGTCTGCTGGCGTCGCAACTTGGCCTTGTGCGGATCTTGAGCCTTGGCACCGCATCCAGTGCCGAGCGTTCAGACAACCGGCTTTATGCCGCGACCCTTCAGGTGGGCCGGATGAACCTGCGCCTGGGTGACAGCGCCGAGACCACCGACACAAAAGGCATCGACGGGCTGATCTTCGGCCTTGTCGACCGGACAATTGCCGCCGGCCGCCGCCTGCGCCTGCTGCAAAGCGGGCTCATCCACCGCGAACTCGCCCTGACCGTCATGGGCATTGCCGTCATCGCGGCGGTGCTGCTGATCTTACCGATGTCCTCCTGAAGAAAGACGACCCCGCCATGCCCCTTCTCTCGGTCTCCGTCTTTTTGCCGCTTCTTGGTGGCGTGCTGCTGATGGCCCTGCCAAACAAGTCGGCGCGCATCGCCCATGGCGTTTCCATCGCCACCACCGGGCTGACCTTCGTGGTGACGCTGGCGATCTGGGCGCGGGGCACGCTGCCAGGCGGTTTCGCGCAGGTCGAGGAGATCGCATGGATCCCGGCCATCGGCGCGGCCTACCGGCTGGGCATCGACGGGCTAAGCCTGCCGCTGATCCTGCTGACCTCGCTGCTGTTTTTCCTGTCGGCAATCTATGCGGCGCGGATCACCGACCGCCCGGCGGTCTTTGTCGCGCTGATGCTGATGCTGGAGACCGCGTCGATCGGCACTTTCGCGGCGCTGGACGCGCTCCTGTTCTACGTCTTCTTTGAAGTGTCGCTGGTCGGCATGTACTTCATGATCGTCGGCTGGGGCTATGAAGAACGCCAGCGCGCCGGGCTGATGTTCTTCATCTACACGCTGCTAGGCTCGCTGCCGCTGTTGCTGGCGATCATCGGGCTGTATCTGGCCACGGGAAGTTTTGACATGCGGCTGTGGATCGAGGCGCCGCCACTGACTGGGCTGGCGGCGATGCTGGCGCTGATCGCGATGCTGTTCACCTTCGCGGTCAAGATCCCGTCCTTTCCAGTGCATACTTGGCTGCCCGCGGCCCACGTGCAGGCCCCGACCGTGGGCAGCGTGATCCTCGCCGGGGTGATGCTGAAATTCGGCACATACGGCCTTGTGCGTTTCGCCTTACAGATGACGCCCGACGCCTTTGCGCAGGCCGGTCAGGTGGTGCTGGCCTTTGGCGTATTCAGCGCCCTTTACGGTGCCTTCGTGGCGCTGGCGCAGTCAGATCTGAAGAAGATGATCGCCTATACGTCGGTGAACCACATGGGCTATGTGGTGATCGGCGTCGCGGTGGCGGCGCTGACGCTGGACCCTGACTTGCGGGCGGTCGCGCTCAATGGTGCGACCTTGCAGATGGTCAGCCACGGCGTCGTCACCGGGGCGTTGTTCTTTCTCGTCGGCATGTTGCAGTCGCGCGCCCACGAACGCGAGATGACCGCGTTCGGCGGGCTGCTGGGGCAGGTGCCATGGCTGGGCTGGGCCTTCGTGCTGTCGGCCTTTGCCTCGCTCGGGCTGCCGGGGTTGGCGCATTTCCCGGCTGAATTTCAGATCTTCCTGGCCACGCTGAATGCTCAGCCCTGGGCCATCGTGGCGATTATCGCCATTGTGGTGACGGCGGGGCTTTACCTGCGCGCGATCGCGGCGGTATTTCTGGGCGAGCCGAACGAGAAATGGGCGGCGATGCCCGATCTGGACCGCGGCGAGATGCAGGCCGTCGTGCCGCTGCTCATCCTCATCATCCTTATCGGGGTCGCGCCGTCCTGGTTGCTGGGCATGATCGACGCGACGATGCGGGCACTGCAATTCTAATGGCGCGCGACCTGTCCTTTCTGTTTCCCGAGCTGATGCTGGCCTCCACTGTCGTGCTGATGCTGGTGGCCGAGATGCTGCGCGCGCCCCGTCTGGCGTTGGCGTTCGGGCTGATCGGGCTGGGTCTGTCCACCGCGCTGACCCTTCCGCTGCTGGAGGCCGACACCAGCGTCTTTGGCGGCACCTACCGCGTCGATCTGCTGTCCGGCTGGGCCAAGTTGATCTTGCTGCCGGGCACCGCGCTGGCGCTTTTGATGACGCGGGCCGAGATCGCCGGGAAGGACCGCGAGGGCAGCGTTTATGTGCTGCTGTGCCTGGTGACGCTGGGGGCGCTGATGCTGGCGGGCGGTGGCGACATGATGCTGCTGGTCCTGGGCGTGGTCCTGACGGGCCTCGGCTCCTTCGCGATGGTGGCCTGGCCGCGCAACGATGCCGCGACCGAGGCGGCGATGAAATATCTGGTGTTCGGCGCCGTCACCGGATCGGTGATGATCTACGGGCTGACCTTCTGGTTCGGTGGGGCCGGGTCGACGCTCTTTTCCGAGCTCGGGGCGCTCGATGGCAAGCCGCTGATCGCGCTGGCGGGGCTGGTCGCGGTGCTGATCGGGCTGGGCTACAAGGCGGCGCTGGTGCCGTTCCAGTTCTGGGCACCGGACGCCTATGACGGCGCGCCGGTCTCGGTCGCGGCGTTCCTGTCGGTCATCACCAAGGTTGCCGCGATCTTCGCCTTTGCGCAGGTGCTGCGCGATCTGCCGGTAGCCACCGGCTGGCCGTTCGTCGTCGCGCTGATCGCGGCAGTGACGATGACACTCGGCTATCTGGCGGCTCTGGTGCAGACCAATGCCGTGCGGCTGCTGGCCTATTCTTCGGTTGCGCAGGCGGGCTATTTCATGATGGGGATCGTGGCGCTCGGTACCAGCGCGCTGGCCCTGCCTTCGGTAATCGTGTTTGGTGCGGCCTATGTGGCGATGAACCTGGGAGCCTTTGCAGTCATAATGATCGCGGGCCGCAATCTGGACGATTTCAAGGGGTTCGGCCGCGCGCGACCGGTGGTCGGCGTGGCGATGGTCGTGTTCCTGCTGTCGCTCACCGGCATTCCGCCGCTCTTCGGCTTTGTCGGCAAGGTGCTGCTGTTCGGCGCCGCGATCGAGACCGGCTATCTGTGGCTGGCGGTGATCGGCATCCTCAACAGTGTGCTGGCGCTGGCGGTCTATCTGCGCATAGTGGTGTCGATGTATCAGGCGCGCGAGGGCGATGCGGGCCGGACTGAGATGGCGCCGCCGCTGTTGGTCGTTCTCTGGGCGACCGCGCTGGTCACGGCGCTGATGGGGCTATTTGCGGGAGTGTTTCCCGGCTGACTTAAGGCGCGGTTTTGTGCCAGTCGGTCAAAGTGGTGATCTTGCTATCCTAGCCTGCCAGCGGCTCGGCCATTCGCTCCGCATTCCCGGGATTAAGCAGCGTCTCGATATCACCATAAGCGCGGCGGGTGGCCACGGCCCCAGCCGCGATACAGTGGCGCTTTAGACCGAATTCAAGTGTGCCGATCGACCGTCCGAATTCAGGCCGGATCACCAGATCCGCCTGCGCGAACCGCAACCGTGCATGTTCATACTGGCAGACTTCTATGGATCGCAGCATCGCCTGCATCCCGTTTTTCGGGCCAATGGTGTTTTCGCGCTGGCTTGGGTCGACGGCGATCACGATCTCGGCACTTGTAGCCCTCGCAACGTCGACCGGCGCTATGTCTGCGTAAGCCCCGTCCATCAGCACATGCGGTCCATCGACCAGGGGTGGCAATATTCCGGCGAGCGCCGCGCTTGCATAGATGTAATCTGTGGCATTCCCCTTGCCGAAAACCACACGTTTCCCGGTCAGCATATCCGTCGCGCAGACAAAGATCGGGATGCGACCATTCTCAAGATTTTTACCTTGCGTCAGACTGGACAGGACGCTGCGGCCCCATGTCTCGGTAGGCGCTCCAACTCCCCAGCCAAAGTACATGTCCCGCGCGGCAAGCAAAGCGGTTCGAAGGCCTTTCATCCGAGCGGTTAGACCTGGCAAGCGAAAGTCCGGGGTTGCCGGAAACCCGCTGGTGTCCATGGCGACCAATGCGTCGAACCAATCGTCGTTCATGGCGTATGTGGTGCCGACGACCGCACCCATGGACACCCCTACGATCGCGCTCGGGGTATAGCCCCTTGCGACGAGGGCGCGTAGGACACCGGCGTGTGACAGGCCTCTCGCCCCGCCACCACTTAACACGAGGGCAAAGGATTTGTGCGTCTTGCCGACTGGTTTCGTGAAATCCGTCAATGTTCAGCCTTCATGTTCGAAAAACGCATACAGCAGCCGCATGTTCGCTTAAACCCTGCATCGAAATAGACGCTGAACGAGGGATATCGTTACGAAATGAATTGTAACTGACGTATCTCGGTCACTTACTCGAGAAGGTGGAACACGCCAAAAAATCAAACCGTAACGATTTTTGCCAACCAACGTTGTAACGTCAGAGAGTGGGCAACGTCTATTTACCTAAACGGTCGTTCTCGATCGCAAGGAAAGTGGACAGGAGCCAACATGAAATCATTGACCCTTGAGGTCCGCGGGCTGTTCGAGGAACTCGATCATCTCGCGGTCGAACGCCATTTGTCAGCTCTCGACGGAGTGCACAGAGCCGAAGCGAACCCGGCATCGGAAAGCGTGACAGTCCAATACGACGAGACGGCAGTGGGCGAGGAAGAGCTGCGCAACACGGTTGAGGCCTGCAGATTCCACTGCGCCGGGGAGCGGGTTCCGAACCATGTCTGCCATGCCGACCATCAAATGTCTGGCGCAGAGGCCCCGGCTGGCCACGACGCGATGGCGCACGAGATGGGCCACGGCGGTGGCATGGACATGGCCAGCATGGTCCGCGACATGCGCAACCGCTTCTGGGTGGCGCTGCTGTTCACCATCCCGATCTTCACTTATTCGCCAATGGGTGGCCTGTTCACGCCACCCGCGCCGCCCTTCGGGCTGGAACTGGATCTGTGGCTGTTCTTCCTGGGTAGTGCCGCGATTATCTGGCCAAGCTGGCCGTTCTTCGTCGCCGCCTGGCGCGCCTTGCGCAACGGCATCCTGAACATGGCGGTCCTGGTCGTGCTGTCGGTTGGCACCGGTTATGTGTTCAGCGTCGGGTCTACCTTCTTCTTTCCGGGCGTGCAATTCTACGAGGCGGTGGCGGTGCTGCTGGTGTTCATCCTGTTGGGTCACTGGCTGGAGATGCGCGCGCGGGCAGGGGCCTCGGCGGCGATCCGGGCGCTTCTCGATCTTGCGCCGCCGATGGCGACCGTTATCCGCGACGGGCAAGACGTCGAGGTGCCTACCTCCGAAGTACTTGAGGGCGAGATCGTGCTGATCCGGCCCGGCAACAAGATCCCTGTGGATGGCGAGGTTGTCGAAGGCGCATCACTGGTCGACGAATCCATGCTGACAGGCGAGTCCATGCCGGTCAACAAGATCGTTGGCGACACCGTGATTGGCGCCACCATCAACAAGAGCGGCAGTTTCCGTTACCGCGCCACCAAGGTCGGGGCCGACACCGCGCTGGCGCAGATCGTCAAGCTGGTGCAGGAGGCGCAGAACTCCAAGGCACCCGCCCAGCTTCTGGCCGACAAAGCCTCACAATGGCTGGTGCTGATCGCCGTCGTGATCGGACTTGCAACCTTCGCGGTCTGGTTCTGGTGGATCGGCTCTCCGCTTTTGTTCGCACTGACGCTGACGATCACCGTCTTCGTTATCGCCTGCCCGGACGCGCTTGGGCTTGCTACGCCGATGGCGGTGATGGTGGGCACAGGCTTAGGGGCGCAGCACGGTATCCTGTTCAAGAATGCGGGTGCGCTGGAAGGCGCGACAAAGCTTGACGTGATCATCTTCGACAAGACCGGCACGTTGACGATGGGCGAACCGCGCGTGGTCGAAGTCGTGGCTGCTGAGGACAGCACCGAAGATGACGCGCTGCGTGCTGCGGCGGCCGTCGATCGCGGCTCGGACCACCCGCTGGCGCTCGCCATTGTCGAACGCGCGGCGGACCTCGACGTCCCGCAGATGGCCGAGTTTCTCAACCTCGAAGGCCGCGGCGCGCGCGCCGAAGTCGCAGGCAAGACCGTGCTGGTCGGCAATCGGCGCCTGATGGACGAGGAGGGTATCGACGTCGGCACCCTGACGGCGGAGGCCGAGCGCCTGAAGGACGAGGGCCGCACGGTTGTGCATGTGGCGCAGGGCGGACGGATGCTGGGCCTGATCGCCATCGCTGATGCGCCGCGTCCGAGCGCCAAGGCCACCGTGGCCAAGCTGCGCGCACGCGGCGTCGAGGTGGCGATGCTGACCGGCGACAACGAAGGTACCGCAAGGCGGATCGCGGGCGAGCTGGGCATCGACATTGTGCTGGCAGATGTTCTTCCGGGCCAAAAGGCCGAGAAGGTCAAAGAGCTTCAGGCCCAGGGTAAGAAGGTCGGCATGGTCGGTGACGGTGTCAACGACGCACCCGCGTTGACCCAGGCCGATGTCGGATTTGCCATCGGTGCGGGCACCGACGTGGCGATGGAAAGCGCCGATGTCGTGCTGATGAAAAGCGATCCCTACGATGTCGTGGGGGCCATCGAGTTGTCGCGCGCCACCTTGCGCAAGATGCACCAGAACCTGTTCTGGGCCGTGGCTTACAACGTGGTCGCCTTTCCGATGGCGGCAGGGGTGTTTTATCCGTTGATCATCAGCCCCGCCGTGGCAGCACTTGCCATGTCGGGCAGCTCCGCGCTGGTGGCGGTCAACGCGCTGCTGCTGAAACGAACGCGGCTGGAAGGTATTGGTGCGGGCAAGAGTGGGTCCGCCAGCGGCGGCGGTCAGGGCGATGCGCAGGCAGGCCAGGTGCCGCTTCACGCCGGACACTCGCAGAAATCACATTGAATAAGGAACGGCTCGCGCAGGCGCGGGGGTGGAGCATTGCTGCGGATGGCGCGCATTGGCGCCGCGTGGTGCCGTCGCCGATGCCGAGTGGCATTCCCGACCTGAAAGTGCTGGAACTGCTGCTCGAGCAGGACGTGACGCTGATCTGCGCAGGCGGCGGTGGCATTCCGGTCGTCCGGCGTGCCGACGGTTCGCTGATCGGGGTCGAGGCGGTGATCGACAAGGATCACGCGACGGCGCTTCTGGCACACAAGCTGAACGCCGACGCGCTGTTGCTGCTGACTGACGTTGAGGCCGTGTTCCGCGATTTCGGCACCGACGCGCAATCGGCTATAAGGCATTTGTCACCGGAGGACGCGGTCCGCCTGGACTTGCCCGACGGCTCGATGGCGCCGAAGGTGGCCGCTGCCGCGACTTTCGTATCCGATCGGGACCGTTTCGCCTGCGTGGGTCGGCTGGAAGATGCGCTGGCCATGCTGGAAGGCCGCGCAGGAACAATGATCGCAAACACCTGAAACAAAGGAGGACAATCCATGAAACGTCTGAAAGATAAAGTCGCCCTGATCACCGGGGGCGCGGCGGGTATCGGGCTGGAAACCGCGCGGCTCTTCCTGAGCGAAGGGGCCAGGGTCGCGCTTGTGGACCTCGACGAAGACGACCTGTCGGATGCTGCGCGGGATCTGGGTAATCCGGACGACCTGCTGACCATCGCAGCCGACGTCTCCTCGGTCGAGGATTCCAATAGATACGTCGCGCAGACTGTCGAGACGTTCGGGCGCATCGACGTGTTCTTCAACAATGCCGGCATCGAAGGCAAGGTCGCGCCGCTGGTCGATCAGAAGATCCAGGATTTCGACCGCGTGATGGCGGTCAATGTGCGCGGCGCGTTCCTTGGGTTGCAGCATGTCTTGCCCGTGATGACTGCACAGCAATCGGGTAGCGTGATCAACATGTCGTCGATCGCAGGCCTCAAGGGCAGCCCGAACGTCGCG
This sequence comes from Paracoccus aerodenitrificans, assembly GCF_027913215.1. Lineage (GTDB taxonomy): Bacteria > Pseudomonadota > Alphaproteobacteria > Rhodobacterales > Rhodobacteraceae > Paracoccus > Paracoccus aerodenitrificans. The sequence goes on along the minus strand of NZ_CP115780.1, from coordinate 122,836 downwards.
CCCTATATCACGTCGAAGCATGCCGTTGTCGGTTTGACGCGCGCCGCCGCAATAGAGGCCGCAGGCCACAACGTGCGTGTCAACTCGGTGCATCCCTCGCCGGTCAACACGCGGATGATGCGGTCGCTGGAGGAAGGGTTCAATCCCGGCCACGGCGACGAAGTGAAGCAACAGCTTACCGGCACGATTCCGCTGGGTCGTTATGGTGAAAGCTACGATATCGCCAATCTGGTCCTGTTCCTCGCCTCCGACGAGTCCGCCTTCATCACTGGGGCGCAGTATCCCGTCGACGGGGGCATGGCGGCAGGCTGATCGGTTCTCTGCCCGCATGGGTTTGGAACCTGTTGCTAGGGGGCTGTCAGGTCGCCGCAAATGTCCCGACCCCAAGCGCCGCGTTCGTACGCGCAATCGACGCCGATCCGTCGCGCTCGGCTTCCGTCAGGGCGCGGATCGCGTCGATGGTTTCGGGGATTACGATGGCCTGGTTGTCAACCATGTAGGCATAGAACAATTCGTCGCCCTCGACCTTAAGCATGTCTTCCCACAGGGCCACCTCGTAGAGACTGTCGTTGGGGCGTCCGAGATCGGCCATCATCTCCTTGACCGCGTTGAGTGCGCCCAGCCCGTCCGCCATCCGGATCAACGCGATGCGCGAGGAGGCGCGGAACGCTTCCAGTACCTCGTCCTTGAACGCCTTGCGCGGCATCCTGACCGACCAATAGTGCAGATGGGCAAGGGTCTGCGGCACCTTGACCGCCATCGTGATCACGTCGAGATCGGGATCGACGCTTTGTGCATCCGGGCCCTGATGGCTGGGAATCTCGGGTTCGGGGACAAGCGTGTTCATGATACCGCCCAGATGGCTTTCCCACGGGTCGGTGGCGCGCCGCAGGAGCGTTCCGCGCGCTGAGCCAAGAAGCCCTGCAACTTTCAGCGCTGTGAGGGTGCGGACGATCGACGTCGTGTTGCAGGACACCACGCGGGTGCTGTCGCGCCCAATCGCGCTTGCATAGTTTGCTTCGGCAACAAAGGAATGGCCGGTCACCTCGTGTTTTTCGCCGCCATGAACGATGAACCGGATGCCTCTTTCGCGATAGGTTTCCACATTGCGCACAGCCACTTTCTTGGGCGTGCTGTCCACCACGATGTCTGCGGTAGCAAGCAGGTCGTCGAGCCCTCCGGCCACATCAAGGCCGGCCTCTCGCATGGCCGGGGTGCGATCCGGGTCGGCGGCATAAAGCGCGAATCCCTTCGCGCGCGCCATGCGGGCGCGCCAGTCGGCGGTGACATCCGCCACGCCAACGAGGTCCATGTCCTCTTGTGCGACCACTGCGTCTGCCACACGTTTGCCGATCACGCCGTATCCGTTTACGGCAACTCTGATAGGTTTCATGTCAGTCATCTCCCTCTGTTGAATTCTGTGCCGGTCGAAATATCCCAGGCGGATTCGCCTGCCTCGACCTTGGCGATATAGTCGCGGGTCAGCGGAACCGCATCACGGCGCTTGGCAAGCTGGATCTGGAAGACCATCAACCGCCCGTTCCGGAACGCCATTTCGCAGACAGCCAGATAGAATTCCCACATACGGCAAAACCGCTCGTCGTAAAGCATGCGCGCAGTTTCGCGCTCGGCGGCGAAGCGTTCGGACCAGTGTCGCAGCGTCTCGGCGTAATGCAACCGCAGGACCTCGACATCCGTGACCCACATCCCCGACCGCTCCGCTGCCGCGATGGTTTCGGACAGGGTCGGCAGATAGCCACCGGGAAAGATGTATTTGCGGATCCACGGATCGCTGCCTCCTCTGGGCGCTTTTGTGCCGATCGCATGGACAAGAGCGACCCCATCGGGCCCCAGAACCCTTTGCAGGGTGGCAAAGAACGCGTCGAACCCGCTGCGGCCAACATGTTCGAACATGCCCACCGACACGACGCGGTTATATTGTCCGCGCTCTTCGCGGTAATCGCGCTGCTCGAACGTGACCCGACCAGACAAACCTGATTGCGCTGCTCTGTCGCGGGCGGCGGCGATCTGTTCGGTCGACAGGCTGAGGCCGGTGACGCGGGCGCCGTGTAGCTGTGCAAATTCCATCGCCAGTCCTCCCCAACCCGAGCCGATATCGAGAACCTCCATCCCTGGCCGCAACAGCAGCTTTGCCGCGATGTGCTTTTTCTTGAGCGCTTGGGCCTCGTCCAGTGTTTCGTTGCCAGTCGGGAAGTAGGCGCAAGAGTATTGCCGGTCCGCATCGAGAAAAAGATCGTAGAGCTCAGTCGAGATGTCATAGTGATGCGCGACGTTCGCATGGGATCGGCTGATCGGATTGTGATGTAGCCTGCGTGCCATGAACGCGTCCAACCAGCGGATCAACCGCACGCCGGGCGATGCTTCGATGGCGTCCATGTCGGACGTACAAATCGAGAGCAGATCGCGCAGGCTGCCCGACTCGATGCGCAGCGTCCCGTCCATATAGGCCTCGCCAAGCGCGAGGCTGGGGTTCGCAAGCAGTTGCGCGGGCAGCGGCCTGTCGGTCAAACGGACAGAGACGGCGGGTTCGCCGCCGGGGCCGAAATGCCATGCCTCGCCGGAGGGATCGTAAATGGTGAGGCGTCCTTTCTGAACGAGGCGGCGCAGCAATTTGGCGAGCAACCACATGGCCGCTCGCCCCGGTGCGAAACGTCCGGTTTCAATTTGTCCGGCTTCTCGTTCGAAGCCTTCGTCGGGAGAGGTTTCGCTGTTGGACATGCTCGCTTGCTCCGTCTTGTTTTTCGTCGTCAGGCGGCGTCAACCGCCGCTTTCTGATAAAACAGACGAAAGACGACAAGGTTCATTACAGCGCAGCGGCCTGCCGACACGGTGCCGGCGGTGCACACGCGTACGTAGGCGGAACCCTTGAGAAACGGATCGGCGTGTCCTCGCTTGCGGACCATAGAACGCGATCCGTGAATTGCAGACACGCCGGTGAGAGAGGGTCAGCGCATCGGGGCTCAGTCCGTTGTTTTCGCTCCGGCGTCGTCCTTCATCGCTTGAAAACGCGCGCGGGCCTTTTCTGCTGCGTCGCAATCGCAATCAAGAAAGCCATGAACCGGGCAGGTCAGGCACATCTGTTCCAACCTTGTCTTCAACGCCTGCCGACCCCGGTGCAGACGGACCGTAAGGTTGTTCAAGGTGATGCCGAGGTCCTTGGCGACAGCCTCGCGCGGCTGCTCCTGAAGATCGACGCGCCAGATGACCTCGGCATAGTCCGGTCTGAGCGTCGGCAATAGCTTGTATAGACAATTACATATCGCCTCATCGAGTTCATCGTCGAACCCGTCTTGGAAACTGTCCAAATTGGCCGGGGCCATCACCATCTCCCTCTGACGCTGCCGCGCAACCTTGCGACCGAAGTCCGCGATTGACGACGCCAGGATTTGACTGAGCCAGCCGCGAACGGCGCGTACATCGCGTAGTTGCTCGGAGCGGTCTATGGCCCGCAGCATGAACGTTTGCAGGACATCCTCAGCGGCTTCTGCATCACCCAGGCGCCGACGCAGGAAATTCAGGATATGTTGACGACCTTCCACCAGCGCGCGACGGACAGCGATGTCCGCATCTTTGGCGGCTGTGTCGGGCTGATCTGCCGCGGACAACCGATCATTCGGGTCGTGATTCATGATACACCTCTGAAGAGTAAGACGCCGAAGCATCGAGAACGTTACACTTTTTCGGGTGCTTCGGGTGACCTGATTGTTGGTGGTTTTGCTGTTGGGTATGCACAGGCGCGGTCTTTTGGAACCCGGGCCAACGGGCGTATGCCCAGGAATGCGTAAGGTTTCGGCTGCCGCAGCGTCTTCTTACTTCGCCCCTGAGTTGGCACATCGGAAAATTTCTGCAATTCCTGCCACTTCTGACTTGGAAAGGAAATCTCGATGTCGCCGACTGTCATAACCAAAATCGTTTTGGCCATGTTCCTGTGGGCGGCGTGCTTTCCGTTGATCACGGCAGGGCTGCAATACTCGCCGCATCTGACTTTTGCGACAATGCGCGCAGTTCTGGCCGGAGCAACTTTGGTGGGTCTGGCCATGATTTTGCGCAGACCATTCCCGCGCGGTTGGCGCACGTGGTTGACCTTGGGGATCGTCGGGATTGGTGCGACAAGTTTGGGATTTCTGGGCATGTTTCATGCAGCAGAATTCGTGTCTCCGGGCCTCGCCACGGTCATCGCAAACGCGCAGCCGCTGCTGGCCGCAATACTGGGTGTTGTATGGCTTGGCGAAAGGCTGCCGAAGGTCGGTTGGGTCGGCCTTTCGATCGGATTCATGGGAATCCTCGTGATCGCGCTGCCGCAATTGCTTGATGGAGGGCAAGAGGGGTCGGCCATCGGTTTCGCCTATATCGTTTTGGCCGCGGTTGGGGTGACCATCAGCAACGTGGCCATCAAGTCCATCGCCGGCAAAGTGGACGGGCTTTTTGCAATGGGGTTACAGTTGCTCATCGGCAGCGCGCCGCTCGCGTTCGCAGCCCTCGCGCTGGAAGATCAAAACGCCATTCTATGGAACGCGGTCTTCACGGCATCGCTTTTGGGGCTGGCCCTGTTCGGCTCAGCGCTGGTGTATTGGCTCTGGTTTTCCGTGCTGGAGGCAGTTGAGCTGAACCGGGCGATTGTGTTCAGCTTTCTTGTTCCAATCTTCGGTCTTTCAATTGGTGCCTTGTTTTTCGGGGAACGCCTGTCCGGGATTCAATTTTCCGGTATTGCGCTGGTCATTTTGGGGATCGTGTTCGTCAATCTTAAGGGAGCACGGCGGTCTCAAGGTCGATAATACAGAACAACCTGTTAACCTGTTTTCAAACGGTCGTTTTGGCTATTGTCTTCGTCGAAAGCCTGTTTGCTTCGATACGAATGTGTGTTGCTTATTCAGAGTGACGCGCGGAGGGGCAAATTGTTCTTAGAATGACTGCGCGCATTGTACGTTAGAGAGACAATGCTCGAATCAGCGCTGATCGCACCTTCGCAAACCTCTTGGAAAGGGCAGAGACATCATGGCATCGCAAGACAGTGGCAAGCCCGATGTGCCCGACGCTTCGCCGGAACGCGCCCTGTTGGACGGGCGCGGAGCGTTTATGGGATTTCTGGTCAAACGGCTTGGCAACCGCGCAGATGCAGAGGATGTCCTGCAAGACTTCTGCATCCGCGTGCTGTCACGCAAGGATCAGCTCCGAGAGGTCGAACGAATGGATGCGTGGCTCTACACAATCCTGCGGTCCACTTTGAACGATCACTACCGCAAAGGGACCCGGCGTAGCCGGCTGGCGGCGGCGGCGGCGCGCGAACCAGAGGAATGGATTGCCGATGCGCCCTCACAGATGGCGCGGCTGTGCACCTGCCATGGCGGGTTGATTTCCGAACTGCGCCCGGCGGATGCCGAACTGATCCGGCGCATCGATTTCGGCGAAGAAGATCGCGAACGGGTTGCTGCCGATCTGCGGCTTAACCGCAACGCACTTGGTGTCCGGCTACACCGGGCACGCACTGCTTTGCGCGAGGCGCTTACAACGCATTGCGGCAAGTGCTGCCAAGAGGACCGGGACGATTGTTACTGTCCGCCCGAGGGCTGCGAGAACGACAAACACGAGACTGATTGCGAAGAAGAGGGACAACTATCCTGATCGCAGCGAAGTCGGGTCTGTAACGATTTCCATGATCCAGCGTCTTCTTCTGTGAGTGTGCCCGAAGGCACAACCGCAGGAGAAATTGAACATGCCACGTATCACGTCGGATTGGAACTCGGGAGTACCCCGTCAACCATCATCCGATGACGATCTTCGCGTCTTTTTATCCCGGATGACCTGCGCATGTGCCGAGACTTCCGCGTACGCAGATGCCCCGATGGCACGCGCGTTGTTCAACCGTGTGGAAGTGATGAAACAACCCCCGACGCTTGCGGCACGCGCGCTGGGTATTGCGTCTCGCGATGCGACCTATCTCCTTTCCGGTCTGCGCGAGGATGTGGCGAAGGATTTCGTGCGTGTGATGCTCGCTGGACGACCCTCCATAGACACTACCAATCAAGAGGAAGCTGATGATGAATAAGAGCCTGCGCCTTGCGACAGTGACCCCGGAACAATTTCTTGCACCCGTTTCCGGTAACGCTACGACCGCTAGTAACGTGCCTTACGTCCAAGACGCCTTTGAACGCTGGGTGCTGCTTCTCGACACGCTGCGTGAACGCGCCGACAATATGATCGCGCATGAGCGGCAGGGCATGCCGCCGCTTCTGGATTTCGATTACGAACTGCTGCTGGACGCACGCACCTTTGAGCGGTCAGCCAACTACGCGCTGCTCAGGATCACGCGGGTCGGCGACGATTGCTGGGACGATTGCGTGGACGAGGCCAAGCCGCCCGTGATCGTCATTGATCCGCGCGCCGGGCACGGGCCCGGTATCGGCGGCTTCAAGCGCGACAGCGAGGTCGGCATGGCGATGCACGAGGGCCATCCGGTCTATTTCGTGATCTTCTACCCCGAGCCCATGCCAGGTCAGACGCTGTCGGATGTGCATTATGCCTTGCGCGACTTCGTCTCCGAGGTCGCTCGCCGTCACCCGGACACAGGCCCCGTGCTCTACGGCAATTGCCAGGCCGGTTGGGCGGCCACGCTGCTGGCGGCGGATTGCGACGGTCTGACCGGTCCGATTGTACTGAACGGCTCGCCGCTCAGCTACTGGTCGGGCGAGGCGGCAAGCAGCCCGATGCGGATGATGGGCGCACTGTCGGGCGGGGCATGGGCCGCCCATATGATCTCCGATCTGGGGGACGGGCGGTTCGACGGTGCCTGGCTGGCACAGAATTTTGAGACCTTGCAACCCGAAAAGGCGATCTGGGACAAATACGCGAACCTCTTTGCCCATGCCGACACCGAACGCGAGCGGTTCCTTGAGTTCGAACGCTGGTGGAATGGCTACTACACGCTCAGCCGCGAGGAAATCCTCGGCATCACGCAGAACCTGTTCATCGGCAACCGGCTGGAACAGGGCGAGATGCAGCTGGATGCGCATTGCACCGTCGATCTTAAGCGCATCAGCAATCCGCTGATCATCTTCGCCTCGGACGGTGACAACATCACGCCGCCCGAACAGGCAATGGGGTGGATTGGCAAGCTTTATCCCGATACCGATGCGCTCAAGGCAGCCGGGCAGCGCATCGTCTATATGACGCATCCGCGTGTCGGGCATCTGGGCATCTTCGTCTCCGGCTCCGTCGCGCGGCTCCAGCATCGTGCGATTCTGGAAAGCCTGGACGATGTCGAGGCCCTTTCCCCGGGTCTCTACGAGATGGTGATCGACAACCCGTCGGGTGACCCGGACTGCGAGACCGGCGATTTTGAGGTGCGATTCGAACCGCGCGAGGTCGATGATCTGGGCATTGCATCGGACGATGCGGCCTTGAAACAAGTGGCGCAGATATCGCGGATCAACGAGGCGGTCTATTCGACTTTCGTCAGTCCTTGGATCCGCGCCGCGACGACCCCGGCCAGCGCTGAGGCGCTCCGTGCGCTGCACCCCATGCGCTGGACCAGAACGATGTTCTCCGAACAGGTGAACCCGTGGATGGCCCTGATCAAGTCCACCGCCGAAACGCTGCGCGAGACGCGCTCACCATTGCCGGACGACCACCCCGCGATCGTGGCCGAGCGTGCGCTGTCGGCGCGCACCGGCGAGGGTATAGGCGCATGGCGCAAGGGACGCGATGCCTGGATCACCCATGTCTTTGGCGCGATGTTCGGCAATTTCCCGTTCGCCGCAGCAACCACACAGGCGGAAAAACCGTCGGCCTCATCAAAAAAAGGAATGAACAATTATGGAATGGCTTTTTGAAAACTGGGTTTTGGTTCTCGTCTTCGGCGGAATGGCCGCAATGCACCTTTTCGGGCACGGACATGGCGGACACAAACATGGCAAGTCGCCCAGCCGACAGCCTGCCGGGATGCAGTAACTCTGTCTGCAATATCGACGCCTTCCTACGGCAGAGCGATACACTTGCTCCTGTACTAACGAAGACCGACAGGTTGCCAATTTCTGTAATGCTTCCGGTCGGGGCGCGTCTATAGAACGAAACCAAACAAAAGGAGGTCCAGATGGACGACCGATCAACTTCTCAGACGCAAGACACAGCACAGCAAAAACAGGGCGGATGTTGCGGTGGCAAGACCGATGCGCAGCCGAAAGCAAATGTCGAACCGCAGGTCGCGGAACCCGCAAAGGCAAAACCGGCCAAATCCGGCTGCTGCTGCGGCTAGGGCCGAGGCAAAGCCACCGCAGGATGGGCGTCTGGCGCTTGGTGCGCCCATCCTGAACCGGCGCCGTCCAGCGGATGTGTTCGCGCTCCGTCCGAATCCACGACAAGAAGGGAGAAAGCCATGATGCCCATTTTCTATTTCACCGCAGTCGCGGTGATCCTTTTCCTGGCCCTGCGCATGACGTGCGGGGCCTGCGTCATGGGCGGGCCTGCCGGGGCAGGGCGCGTGCGTCTGCCGGTTGTGCCGCTTGGTTGGGCGCTGAGCCTGTTCCTGGCGCTGACCTACCTTGTGTGCATCGCATTCGATCTGATCTTTCCCGCCTATGCAATGTATGAAACCTGGTCCGGTCTGCTGCCCGGTTTCGTCTGGCTGACCCCGGTGGGCTTCATCATCGGGCTGGTCGAGAGCTTTCTCTACGGTTGGTACGCCGCGCTGATCTTCGGCGGCCTTTACAACGCCATCGCGGCAAGGGGAACAGCGACATGATCCCGACCGCACGTCCGAAACTGCGCTTTCTTGGCGCCGCCGGGACGGTGACGGGATCGCGCTATCTGGTCGAGGCCCTGGGGCGGCGCATTCTGGTCGATTGCGGGCTGTTCCAGGGCTTCAAGCAGTTGCGGGCGCGCAATCGCAAACCTTTCCCTGTGCGTGTCAACACCATCGACACTGTGCTGCTCACCCATGCTCATCTGGACCATTCGGGATATCTGCCGACACTGATCCGGGCGGGGTTTCGCGGGCGGGTTCTTTGCACAGAAGCAACGGCAGATCTGTGCGGGCTTATTCTGCCCGACAGCGGCCATATCCAGGAAGAAGAGGCGCGCTTTGCCGCGCGGAGGGGATATTCCAAACACAAGAAGCCAAAACCGCTCTATACGCTCAAGGATGCAAAGGCCGCGCTGGACCGCTTTGATCTTCAACCGTTCGACCGGCGAATAGATTTAGGCGACGGCATCGCGGCCCGTTTCATTCCGGCGGGGCATCTGCTCGGGGCGGCGCAGATCCGGCTTGAGGTCGGCGGCAGGGTTGTCCATTTCAGCGGCGATCTGGGCCATGATCCCGATCCGCTGATGCGACCGCCCCAGCCATTCGGCGGAGCAGATGTTCTGGTCTGCGAGTCCACCTATGGCAACCGGTCCCATCCCGACGTGGACCCAGAAGCCGAACTGGCCCCGATCCTCAAACGCACCTTTGCCCGCGGCGGCACGGTGCTGATCCCGTCCTTTGCCGTCGGACGGGCGCAGGGGCTGATGCTGCACATTGCGCGATTGATGGAGCGCGGCGATATTCCCTATGTCCCGGTGTTCCTCAACAGCCCGATGGCGGTGAATGCGACCGAGATCTATCACCGTCATCACGCCGAGCACCACGTCAGCCGCGAAGACTGCATTGCGATGTTCGAGATCGCCAAGAGGGTAAACACGGTCGAGCAATCCAAGGAGCTGAACACGCGCCAGGGCCCGATGATCATCGTCTCCGCCAGCGGAATGCTGACCGGCGGGCGTATCCTGCACCATCTGGCCAGCTTCGGCGGCGATCGGCGGAACGCGATCTTGCTCTCCGGTTTCCAGGCCGGCGGCACGCGTGGCGCGGCGCTGGCCGGGGGCGCGCGGACATTGCGTATGTTCGGACGGGAGTTCCCGATCGAGGCCGAAGTGGTTCAGCTCCAGTCCTTTTCCGGACATGCCGATGCCGATGAGATCCTGCGCTGGATGTCCGCCGGTCCCGCCCCCGAGATGACCTATCTCACCCATGGGGAACCTGTCACCGCCGACACCCTGCGATTCCGCGTCGAACACGAGCTAGGGCGATCCGTGCGCGTGCCCGAACATCTCGAATCCGTCTACCTGGACAGGCCGCGATGACCGAAACGCTTGCCCTGGTCTCTTCCCGCATCGACACCTACCGGCAGCCGGTCGTCTACATGCATGAAGACTGTCACGTCTGCCGTTCCGAGGGGTTTGCTGCCCAGACACGCATACGAATCGACCTGAAGGACCGCTGGATCATCGCGACCCTGAATGTCGTCCGCCGCGGAGCATGGCTTGCCGTGGACCAGGCGGCATTGTCCGTTTCCGCCTGGGCCGCGCTTGGCGCTGAGATTGGAGACGAAGCCGCTTTCTCGCACCCTGAACCGCCCGCTTCGGCGTCTATGATCCGGGCGAAAGCCTATGGCGAGAGGCTGGACCGGGCCGGGTTCGCGACGATCGTGCGCGACACGCTCGACAGCCGGTTATCGGATCTCGACCTTGCCGCCTTCGTGACCGCCTGCGCCGGCGACAGGCTGAACGAGGCCGAAACCGTGGCGCTGACCCGCGCCATGAAGGAAGCAGGGCAGACGCTCGACTGGGGGCAGCACACTGTCCTCGATAAGCATTGCGTCGGCGGATTGCCGGGCAACCGGACGACACCCATCGTCGTCGCGATCGTCGCGGCGGCGGGGCATCTGATCCCCAAGACGTCGAGCCGTGCGATCACATCGCCTGCCGGAACCGCCGACACCATGGAGGTGATGGCGCCCGTCGCGCTTGACGCCGCCGCGCTGCGCCGGGTGGTCGAAGCCGAGGGCGGTTGCCTCGTCTGGGGTGGCGGGCTCGCCCTCAGTCCTGCCGACGATCATTTTATCCGTGTCGAACGCCCCCTCGATTTCGACTCCACCGGTCAACTCGTAGCGAGCGTACTGTCGAAAAAGGCGGCCGCCGGTGCCACCCATGTTCTGATCGACATGCCGGTCGGACCAACGGCCAAAGTGCGGTCTGCCGGAGCGGCGGAGGCACTCGGGATACGGCTGTCTTCGGTGGGCAAGGCGTTGGGTCTGAACCTGGCGCTACATATCAGCGATGGCGTGGCCCCGGTGGGACGTGGCATGGGCCCGGCGCTGGAGGCGCACGACGTGCTCGCGGTTTTGCGGCGCGCGCCGGATGCACCTGGCGACCTGCGTGCGCGGGCGCTGGATCTGGCCGGACATCTTCTGGACCTCGCACCGCACGCCGTTGCTGGGCGGGGGCGGGACCGCGCGCAGGCGCTTCTCGATAGTGGTGCAGCGGAGGCAAAGTTCATGGCAATTTGCGCGGCACAGGGCGGTTTCCGCAAACCCGGAACCGCAGCGCAGCAGATCGAAATACGCGCCCCTCATGCGGGCCAGTTGACCGCCATCGACAACCGACGCATCGCACGCATCGCCAAGCTGGCCGGGGCCCCGCGTCAGAAGAGCGCCGGCATCCGCCTTCTGGTGCGGATCGGGGATTGGGTGGACAAGGGCCAGCCGCTTTATGAGCTTCATGCCGAGACACCAGGCGAACTGGCCTATGCCCTGGCTTACGCGGAGTCCCAGACCGGGGTGCTGACGCTGTCCGAGGCAGTGTCATGATCCTTGTCGCGTTTCCCGAGATGAGGCCGCTTGCCGAAGACCTGGCACCCGCGCTTGGGGCGGACCTGCTCGCTCTCGACTGGCACCACTTCCCAGATGGCGAAAGCCTGATTTCGCTGCCCGGCGATCTGGACGGGGCCGATGTGGCATTTCTGGCGACTTTGCGCGATCCCGATCGCCTTGCCCTGCCCTTGCGCTTCGCCGCGGCGACGGCGCGCGAGATGGGCGCGCGTCGCGTCGGATTGATCGCGCCTTATCTTGGCTACATGCGGCAGGACCATCGCTTCGAGCGCGGGCAGGCGGTAAGCGCACCGCTGTTCGCGCAATTCCTGGGGGAAAGTTTCGACTGGCTGGTGACCGTGGATCCGCATCTGCACCGCATCGCGCGGCTGCAAAATGTCTTCCCGATGCCTGCCATTCGCGCCGTATCCGCCCCGCTGCTTGCGACCTGGATCAGCACGAACCTGCCAGACGCCGTTCTTCTGGGCCCTGACAGCGAAAGCCAACAATGGGTGGCTGAGGTGGCCCGGCTGGCCGGACGGCCCTATGAGGTCTTGCGCAAGGTGAGATCCGGTGACCGCAGTGTCGATGTCAGTGTGCCCGAAAGCGCGGCGCTGCGCGAAGGCACACCGATGATCCTCGACGACATCGCGTCTTCGGGGTCCACGATGGCTCGTGCCGTCGAAAGGTTGCTTGCGGCCGGAACCGCCGCGCCTGTCTGCCTGGCTATCCATGCGGTCTTTGCGCACGGCGCTCAGGACGCCATTCTGTCGGCTGGTGCGGCAAGGATCATCACCACCGACACCATACCCCATCCAACGAATGCGATCGGAATTGCCGGTTTATTGGCCGAAGCGATCCTTTCTGTGGTGACAGCCCTTGACCTTCCAGTTGCCGGAACAATTAGGCTGGACCCGAATCCCGCCGAGAGGACAACCGAATGAACGACCAAGTAAGCCATGCTTCACATGAAACCGAATCCAACATTTACGCCTGCCCGATGCACCCTGAGGTACGGCAGAACGGTCCGGGCGATTGCCCGAAATGCGGGATGCATCTTGTGCCCGAGGCGGAGCTCGACAGCCATGCCGGGCATGATCACCACGGTCATGACCATAACGCTGGTGCCGCCCCGGCGGACGGCAGATACGATACCGTCCCGGAGGGCTATGACGGCGCCGTCTACACCTGTCCGATGCACCCGCAGGTTCGCCAGGTCGAGCACGGCTCCTGCCCGATCTGCGGAATGGGGCTGGAGCTTGAGTCCGGGGTCCCGATGGACGGCGGCCCGAACCCCGAACTGGTGGATTTCACCCGGCGTTTCTGGGTTGGCACGGTACTGACCATTCCGCTTCTGATCCTCACCATGGGTCCCTATCTCGGCTTCCCGGAAGTGCGAGAGATTTTCGGCGAGCGCGCAACCCTCTGGATCGAGTTGGTTCTCGGAACCCCGGTTGTTCTTTGGTGCGGCTGGCCGTTTCTGGTTCGGGGCTGGAATTCGTTCCGGACGATGAATCTCAACATGTTCTCCCTGATCGGTATGGGGGTAATCGCGGCCTGGCTCTTCAGCGTCGTCGCCGTTCTGGCACCCGGCATATTCCCGGACGGATTTCGCGACGCCGAAGGTCATGTCGGCGTCTATTTCGAGGCGGCGGCGGTGATCGTGACGCTTGTGCTGCTTGGCCAGGTGATGGAATTGCGCGCCCGTGAAGGCACTGGCAAGGCGATCCGCGCGCTTCTCGACATGGCGGCAAAGACCGCGCGGGTCATCCGGGACGACGGATCCGAAGAGGAGATTCCGCTGGAGGATGTGCAGGTCGGCGACCGGCTGCGCGTGCGTCCCGGAGACAAGGTGCCGGTAGATGGCGTGGTTCTGGAAGGCCGGTCCTCAGTCGACGAAAGCATGATCTCCGGAGAACCCGTGCCAGTCGAGAAGACCGAGGGCGACCCGTTGACCGGTGCCACCATCAACGGCACCGGCAGCCTCGTGATGGAGGCGACGCGGGTCGGATCCGACACGATGCTGGCGCAGATCGTCGAGATGGTCTCCAACGCGCAACGGTCGCGCGCACCGATCCAGAAGTATGCCGACAAAGTGGCGGGATATTTCGTTCCGGCCGTGATCGGTATCGCGCTCCTGTCCTTCATCGCATGGGCGATCTGGGGGCCCGCGCCTGCGCTGTCCTACGCATTGATCTCGGCTGTCGCCGTGTTGATCATCGCCTGTCCCTGTGCGCTCGGCCTCGCCACGCCGATGTCGATCATGACGGCGACGGGGCGGGGGGCCCAGGCCGGGGTACTTATCAAGAACGCCGAGGCGCTGGAGCGGTTCGAGAAGGTCGATACCCTGATCGTCGACAAGACCGGCACGTTGACGATGGGCAAGCCGCAGCTTGTCGCCGTCCTGCCGCAACCCGGTCACGACGAGGCCGAGGTCCTGCGTCTCGCCGCATCGCTGGAGCGCGGATCGGAACACCCGCTTGCCGAGGCCATCGTGCGCGGCGCGGAAGAGCGCGATGTGAAGATGGCTAATGCCGACGACTTCGAGGCGGTCACCGGCAAGGGCGTCAAGGGGGTCGTCGACGGCAAAGCGGTCGCGCTCGGCAATCTGGCGATGATCCGGGACCTTGGCCTTGAGGCGGGCGACCTGACCGCCAAGGCAAATGCCCGTCGCGACGAGGGCGAGACAGTAATGTTCGTGGTGCTGGATGGCAAGATCGCCGGTCTTGTCGGGGTCGCTGACCCGGTGAAGGAAACCACACCCGCCGCCATCAAGGATCTGCATGAATTGGGGTTCCGCGTTATCATGGCAACCGGAGACAACGAACGCACGGCCAAGGCCATCGGCGCGCGTCTGGGCATAGACGAGATCCGGGCCGATGTGCTGCCGGAGGACAAGGCACGGATCATCAAGGAATTGCAGCAGCAGGGCCGCAAGGTCGCGATGGCCGGCGATGGCGTCAATGACGCACCGGCCTTGGCACAGGCCGATGTCGGCATTGCCATGGGCACCGGGGCCGATGTGGCCATCGAAAGCGCGGGCATCACACTGGTCAAGGGCAACCTCGACGGTATCGTGCGCGCACGGCGGCTCGCACGGGCCACCATGCGTAATATCCGGCAGAACCTGTTCTTCGCGCTGATCTACAACGCCTCTGGCGTGCCTGTCGCGGCGGGGGTGCTGTTTCCGTTCTTCGGCATCCTCATCAGCCCGATGTTTGCCGCCTTCGCCATGAGCGCCTCGTCGATCTCGGTGGTGCTCAATTCGCTGCGCCTTCGCGGCGCAAAGATCTAGAAAGGAAGCCACAACGTGACCCATCAACCTGATCCATCACATGTTAATCAAAGTCAATCGGAGCATGCCCCCCGCCCGCCCTCATTCTGGCGATCACGCGCCGGCATCTATCTGATCGTTGCGCTGGCAGTTGGCGGCCTTCTCCTGGGTTACGAACACCGGGTGCACATCCTGAGCAGCGGATTGCTGATCTGGCTGCCATTGCTGCTTTGCGTTGGAATGCACTTCTTCATGCACGGCGGTCATGGAGGCCACGGCGGGCACGGTAAGGGAGACGACCAGTAATGACCGATGCAGGTGCTTCCTATGGACTCTGGCTGCTAGTATTTATCAATTCGGCGGTGTTCATCATTTTCGCCTTCAGTTTCTTCAAGCCGCAGACAAAACGCGACTGGCGCAGTTTTGGAGCGTTCAGCGCCTTTGTCGTAGCTCTCTTCACCGAGATGTATGGGTTCCCGTTGACCATCTTCTTTCTTTCCGGCTGGCTGCAATCGACCTGGCCGGAGGTAGACTGGTTTGCCCACGACAGCGGACATCTCCCCGAAATGATGTTCGGCTGGCAATCGAACCCGCATTTCGGGCCGTTCCACCTCCTGAGCTTCGTCTTTATCGGCGGCGGCTTCTGGCTCATATCCGTGGCATGGTACCATCTGTGGAACGCGCAGCGTCAGGGGTTGCTTGCGACGACAGGCCCCTATGCCCGCATTCGCCATCCCCAGTATGTGGGGTTCGTGCTGATCATGCTGGGCTTTCTCGTGCAATGGCCGACCCTCCTGACGCTCGCGATGTTCCCGGTGCTGGTCTGGATGTACGCACGGCTTGCCCGCGGCGAGGAGGGGGACAGTCGCGCCCGTTTTGGCGAAAGCTGGGACAGGTATGCCAGCCGGGTTCCGGCTTTCATACCAAACGTCAACACTCTGCAGAATGTTGAACGCTGATTGGAAGCGAAAGCCGATCTGATGTGCTATTTGCGTGCCTAAAACATCTTTGGAAGACTGCAAACATACGGTATCTGAAACCATGATGAAAAAACCCGCCCTTCTGCGGCGCGTACTAATCATAGGAACGTCCGTGCTGACGGGATACCTGCTGCTTGCTTCGTGTGCCGAGTGGTCGGAGATGCACCGCTACAACCGAGCGCTGGGGGATCTTTCACTGCTGCTCATCGTTGCTGCAATGGCGATTGGGCCGCTCGCACGCTTGTCGTCTACGCCCTTTTTACGGAAGCTTATGCCGTACCGACGCGAGC
The DNA here is from genome assembly GCF_027913215.1 of Paracoccus aerodenitrificans. Classification (GTDB taxonomy): domain Bacteria; phylum Pseudomonadota; class Alphaproteobacteria; order Rhodobacterales; family Rhodobacteraceae; genus Paracoccus; species Paracoccus aerodenitrificans. The sequence goes on along the minus strand of NZ_CP115780.1, from coordinate 106,650 downwards.
TCGGTATTTATGCGGTTCTGGCGGCGACGGTGCATACCATCATAATACTGATCGGCTGGGTCGAGCTTGATTTTGCACGGCTGTTCGGTTTTGAGTATCACCCCCAACTGCAACGCTACGTGATGCTTCAGCACGGGTTTGCGCTGGCCAATGTGGTCGGGATCGCGGCACTGCTCTACGGCTTTGTGCTTGCCGGTACGTCGAATAATTTCAGCCAAAGGGTACTTGGCACGTCCGTGTGGAAATACATCCAGCAGGGCGCTTATGTTCTGTGGTGGCTGGCAGTGCTGCACACGGCCTATTTCTTGTTCTTTCATTTTCTTGATTTCCACCGCCAAATGCCTGAGCCAAACTGGGCGCGATGGCCGTTCGTTGCCCTTGTGGCGTCAGTTATCGCTCTGCAAGGGGCCGCCGTTGTAGTCACATGGCGTTCGCAAACTTCCCGGCGGATCTACGGCGCACCCTCGCAACGGGAGTAGTCGCGATTTCATCAGACGCCCAGGGTCGGGACTTCTGGCGGCCTGAAACCGATCGGGTGGGCATGCGCAGAGGCGTAACGACCTAAAAAGCAACCAAGGCAGATCGAAATGCAGAAACACGATAAAAACCACGATGGGAACGACGGCTACCGTGAAGGCTCGATCAGCCTTGGCGGAGCTGTTGCCATGGGCACGGGCGTGATGATCGGTGCGGGCATCTTTGCCCTGACCGGACAAATCGCCCAGCTGGCTGGACCACTATTTCCACTCGCGTTCATCGCTGGTGCCATCGTGACCAGCTTCAGCGCTTACAGCTACATCAAGATGTCGAACGCCTGGCCCTCGGCAGGGGGCATCGCGATGATCCTTCAGAAATGCTATGGATCGGGGGCGGTCGCGGCGGGAGCGGCGCTCTTGATGGCGCTCAGCATGGTGATCGCGGAAAGCCTCGTCGCACGGACATTCGCCACTTATGTCTTGCGGCCTTTGGATATCACGGGCGGGCCACTTGTGCCCGTTCTGGCGGTTGCCGTGATCGTGTTCGCATTCTTGGTCAACATCGCAGGAAACCGCTCCGTCGGGCTATTCTCTCTAGTCATGGCGGCGATCAAGATCGGGGGCATCGCGCTGTTCGGTATCGCAGCACTCTGGTCAAGCGGGTTTCAGTTCGCCGCCGCGTCAGAAACGGCCGAGACCTTTGGAGTGACAGGCTTCATCGCGTCCGTTGCGCTGGCGATCCTTGCCTTCAAGGGCTTTACCACGATCACCAACAGCGGCGGCGAAATCACCGATCCCCACCGCAATGTGGGCCGCACTATCATGCTGGCCATCGCGATCTGCGTGGTGGTTTACCTGCTTGTGGCCTTTGGCGTGGGCGCGAGCCTGACAATCGACGAAATCATCGCCGCGCGCGACTATTCGCTGGCCCAGGCGGCTGAGCCCGCACTCGGGCAGGTCGGCTTTTACTTGACGGTCGTGTTGGCGGCCGTGGCCACAGCATCCGGCGTGCTGGCCAGCGTTTTCGCAGTGTCGCGGATGCTGACCATGCTGACGGAGATGAAAATGATCCCGCACAGCCATTTTGGCATGTCCGGGGCTGTCCAGCGGCATATGCTGGTCTATACAGTCGTTATCGCCTCGACGCTGGCCGTGCTCTTTGATTTGGGACGGATCGCATCCCTTGGTGCCTTCTTTTACCTCGTCATGGACATGATCATACATTGGGGCGTGTTCCGCTATCGTCGAACCGAAGTTGGCGCCTCCAGTATCGTGCTTTTGTCTGCGCTCTCTCTCGATGCAATTGTATTGGCAGCTTTCACCGTAATGAAGCTTCAAAGTGATCCAATGATCGTTCTGTATGCGGCTGTCGGAATGATCGCTGTCTTCGCTTTCGAGCGCGTTTACTTGTCGCGATGGTTGGCGCCTCAGGCCGCGCATTCCCACGGTGAATAGCCAGCCATCATCTAGCCCTGAAGGAATGCGATGCCTTGTGCACCGATTGCGATCACCGAAAAGAATGATGGCCAGCCCTGCAGCCAGTGTCATACGCGACTGTCCCTCTTAACCGGCTTCATTCAGCAGAGCGATTTCTTCCTCTTTCGCTGCAAGATCGGCCAGGATAGGGCAGTCGGGCCGGTGGTCTCCGGCGCAGGCATCGACGAGATGCGCAAGCGTCGCGCGCATCTCCGTCAACTCCGCGATCTTCCGGTCAATCCGATCAAGCTGCACTTCGGCGATCTGTTTGACCTCGGAGCTGGTGCGGTCGTCGTCCTCGTAGAGCTTCAGGAGATTGCGGCAATCCTCGATGCTGAAGCCGAGCGCGCGGGCGCGCCCGAGGAATGCCAGCTTGTGCACGTCGCGGTCGCGAAAGCTGCGATAGCCGTTGGCGCTGCGCAGCGGCTTGACCAGCCCGATATCCTCGTAATAGCGGATTGTCTTGGCCGGCAGGCCGGAGCGTTCCGCGACATCTCCGATGTTCATCTCAAAATCCTCCTTATTCGGCAGGGGCGGGGTAAAGGTTGGCGGCCGGGCGGACCGCCCTCGTCTCGTCCATTGCGGGGGACACACGGCGGAGCCTGAGCGCGTTGGTCAGCACGAAGACCGAGGACAGCGCCATCGCGCCCGCGGCCAGAACCGGCGACAGCAACAGGCCGAACAGTGGATAGAGCACACCCGCCGCCACCGGGATCAGCGCCACGTTATAGCCAAAGGCCCAGAACAGGTTCTGGCGGATATTGCGCATGGTGCGGGTGGACACCTGATAGGCATTCACCACGCCGCGCAGATCGCCCGACATCAGCACCACATCGGCCGACTCAATCGCCACATCGGTTCCGGTGCCGATGGCGATGCCCACATCCGCATGCGCAAGCGCCGGCGCGTCGTTGATGCCGTCGCCGACGAAGGCCACCTGCCGCCCGCCTTTCCGCAGATCGTCCAGCGCCGCGACCTTGCCATCGGGCAGAACGCCCGCGATCACCTGGTCGATACCGGTTTCCCTTGCAATCGCCTCCGCCGTCTCGCGCTTGTCGCCGGTGATCATGGCGATCTTCAGTCCCAGATCGTGCAGCGCACCGATGGCCGCCGCGCTGGAAGGCTTCACCGGGTCAGCCACCGCGATCACCGCGGCCACCCGCCCGTCGATGGCGGCAAAGAGCGCGGTGCGCCCCTGTTCGGCGAGGCGCGTTTCCGCCTCGGCGAGGGCACCAAGTTCCAACCCTTCGCGGGTCATCAGCCGGCCGGCCCCGACCAGGACATCGCGCCCGGCGACATGCGCGCGGACGCCGTGGCCGGTAATCGACTCGAAGCTCTCCACCTCATGCCGCGCCACGTTTTCGGCCCGGGCCGCGCGGACGATGGCATCGGCAATGGGATGTTCCGACTGCGCCTCGACCGCAGCGACCAGTGCCAGAACTTCGGTCCGGACGAACCCGCCCGACAGCACCATGTCGGTCAGCTCCGGACGGCCTTCGGTGACGGTGCCGGTCTTGTCGACGGCCACGACGCCGATGCCGGACAATTGCTGCAGCGCGTCTCCCTTCCGAAACAGCACGCCCATCTCGGCGGCCCGTCCGGTGCCGACCATGATCGAGGTCGGCGTGGCCAGACCCATCGCGCAGGGGCAGGCGATGATCAGCACCGACACCCCGGCCACCAGCGCATAGGACAGCGCGGGCGAGGGGCCGACGACCAGCCAGACCAGAACCGTCAGCGCCGCGAAGGCCATCACCGCAGGCACGAACCACAGCGTGATCCGGTCGACCATGCCCTGGATCGGCAGCTTGGCGCCCTGCGCCTGTTCGACCATGCGGATGATCTGCGCCAGCGTGGTATCGGCGCCGACGCGCGTGGCGCGGAACTGGAAGGCGCCGGTGCCATTGACCGTGCCGCCCGTGACCGGATCGCCGGTGCCCTTGGCCACCGGCACCGGCTCGCCGGTAATCATGCTTTCATCGACATGGGCGCTGCCGTCGGTCACTTCTCCGTCCACTGCAATCCGCTCGCCGGGACGCACGACGAGGATGTCGCCCGCGCGGATCCTCTCGATCGCCACGTCCTGCGCCTCACCGTCAACGAGAACCCGCGCGGTGCGCGCCTGAAGCCCCAGCAGTTTCTGGATCGCGGCGCCGGTGCGGCCCTTGGCGCGCGCCTCCATCCAGCGGCCCAGCAGGATCAGCACCACGATCACCGCCGCCGCCTCGAAATAGACGGCGCGCGAGCCTTCGGGCAGCAGTGCGGGCGCGAAGAGGGCCACCAGCGAAAAGAGATAGGCCGCCGAGGTGCCGACCGCGACGAGGCTGTTCATGTCCGGCGCGCCCTTGAAGAGCGCCGGGAAGCCCCTGGTGTAGAAGGCACGCCCCGGCCAGGCCAGCACGATGGTGGTCAGCACGAACTGGATCATCCAGCTTGTCTGATGGCCGATGGTGCGCCCGATCAGGTCATGCGCACCCGGCACGACATGCGCGCCCATTTCCAGAAGGAAGACGGGAAGGGCAAAGGCGGCGGCCAGCGCGGTTTTTCGCGCCATCGCCTTGGCCTCGCTGTCCTTGCGGGCGCTGCGATCCTCCGAGGCGGTGTCCTCTGCGGGCTCCGCAGGGTAGCCTGCGTCCTCGGCCGCCTTCAGCAAATCCGCAAGCTCCACCGCCCCTTCGGCATAGGTCACGGTCGCGGTTTCCGAGGCGAGGTTGACGTTGACCTCCAGCACACCGGGTACCGCCGCCAGCGCCTTGTCCACGCGCCCCACGCAGGAGGCGCAGGACATCGACGCCACGTTCAGACGCACATCCTGGGTCCGTGCCGGATAACCCGCCTCATCCAGCGCTGTCATGACGTCGGAGATCCGCTCGGGCGCATCGATCTGCGCCTGCGCGGTCTCATTGGCGAGGTTCACATGGACGTCATCGACGCCCGGCAGCGCGGACAGGGTCCGCTCGACCCGTCCGATACATGAAGCGCAAGACATGTTCTGCACGGAAAGCCGAAGGGTTTGCGAATCTGGCATGGCGGACTCCTGTCTGGATTTGTCCGAAAGATAGGGGTTCCACCTGATGGAAGGTCAATAGGGTTCAAAAATATTCCATTCCGTCCTTGACCTTCCTGCGGTGGAAGACCTCACCTGAACTGGAATTCGAAGGAGATAGGCATGACCAGATTGAGCGTACCGGACATGAGCTGCGGGCACTGCACCGCTGCAATCGAGAAGGCGATCAAGGCAATTGATCCAACCGCCAGGGTTTCCTGTGACCTTGGGGCGCATATTGTCGAGGTGGAGAGCTTTCTAAGCGAGCGGGCCGTGTCCGAAGCTATTCGCGATGCCGGCTATGATGCAAAAACACCGGCAGCGACCTGATACGAAAGCGACCTGATACGAAAAATGGCGCCGGCGGGTCCGGCGCCATTCCAACATCTGATCTGGCGAGCGAGATCAGTCGCTTTCCCGTGTCTTGTCGACCAGAGCCTCCAGTTGATCCTGTTCGACAAAGCCGGGCACGAGGTCGTCTCCGATCACGAAAGACGGTGTTCCGTTAAAGCCGAGCGCCTGGGACAGGCGCATCGACTCGTCGATATGCTCCTGCACTTCGGGTTCGTCCATATCGGTACGAAGTCGTTTGACGTCGAGCCCGATCTCCTCGGCCAGGCGCATGACCGATGCTTCCTCGGCACGTTCTTCCATACCCATCAGCGCCCAGTGAAACTCCTCGTATTTGTCCTGTTCCCTCGCGGCCAGGGCGGCTTTGGCCGCGAAGACAGACCCTTCGCTGAGAATGGGCCATTCGCGATAGACGAGCCGGACATCCTGGTCGGCATCGAGCAGCCCCTGAACCTCGGACATGGCCCGTCTGCAGTAGGGACAGTTGTAGTCGAAGAATTCCACGACCGTGACATCGCCGTCGGGATTTCCGAGGACCGGCGCGTTCGGATCATGTTCGAGCGACTGGCGCTGGTTCTTCAGAACGTCGGCAGCTGCGTCTGCCTGCGTAGCCGCCTGCTGCTGTTCGAGCAACTGCACGGCTTCCATGATGATCTGCGGGTTTTCCCGGATCGCTTCCAGCGCCAGTTCCTTGATCCGAGCATCGCTCAGATCTTGCGCGAAGCCGGCAATCGGCGCGATAGCCAGACCAAGCGCCAGGGCTGTGGTTTTCATCGGGTGCATTGTCAATTTCCTTCTCTCTGGGCTTCGGCGGCGCTGCGTTCGGCCTGAATCTGCCGTTGCCGATCCGGCCATGTGGATTTGATATAGGCGAGGATATTCCAGATCTGATCGTCGGTCAGTTGGTCGCCGAAACCGGGCATGCCGCTTTCAAAATCGACGCCCTGTGCGGCGAGGGCCGCCTTGCCGCCGAGCTTGGTGTAGTCGAAGAGCACGCTGTCAGAATGGTGCCATGTATGACCCGTTTCGTCATGCGGTGGGGCGGGCAACACGCCAGCCGGGCCCGGTGAATGCCAGTCGGGCTGACCCTCGAGATTCGCGCCGTGGCAGGAGGCGCAGTAGCCCTGGTAGAGGTCCTCGCCCTGCGCCAGATCGAAGTCTTCCGGAGCAGCACTGGTTTGGGTGCCGGCCTGCGTCATGAGCCAGGCACCTGCTGCCGCACCGGACACCAGAATGACGGTCAGGATCAGGTATTTCCGCATCATGTCACCTCGAGCCACGTCATCATGCCCGAAGCCGCATGGCTCAGCATATGACAGTGAAACAGCCATTTTCCCGGGTTGTCGGCGACAAAGGCAATGGTCCGGGTCTCGCCGCCGAACATCAGCAGCGTATCGCGGAAGGGACCAAGGGCCGCGTCCTTGGTCACCTCGCGGAAATGCATCCCGTGCAGGTGCATTGCATGGGGGAAGGACGTGTCGTTGTAGATTTCCAGCTTGATCGTCTCACCCACGGGCACGCTCACGAGCGGGGTGTCGGTCATCCCGATCGTCCCGTTGAAGGACCAGAACTGGTTTGCCTCGACCAACTGGCGAAAGCTCTTGCGTTCGCCGTCGAGGGTGGCGGCATCGAGTGTGCCCATTGCCCCGCCCTGCATATTGAGCCGCGCCGTTACCGCTTTTTCCATGCCGGATATGTCCATGCGTGGGTTCGGGGGCAGGGGATGTGGCGACCCGCGCCGCGCCGCCGCCGCGCGGCCCGATACCGGAAACGCCACCTGTGAGACGCCCTCCTGATCCTCGACGCGCACAAGATGCGCTGTCTCGCCCGACGCCGCTGTGACGTCCACGATCAGATCGGCGCGCTGGCCCGGCCCAATGATCAGCACCTCACTTACTGGCTTGGGCTCGGACAGCGGCATGCCATCAAGGGCCACGGTCCAGCCTTCCATCCCGAAAATCGAAAGAACGAATATCCGGGCGTTGGCGGCATTGATCAGCCGCAGCCGCAGGCGTTCGTTCTGCTTCACGTCCAGCGACAGATCAAAGCGCCCGTTGGTGGCGATGAAGTTGCCGCGCCGCCCGGCATGGCTGCGATCATGGCGTGACGTGAAGTCGGGGTCGATCTGTGCCGTTTCGGGATCGAGAAGCCAGTCGTCGAGGATCAATACCTCCTCGCGGTCGATATCCGGCGCCTCGGGCTCTTCCACGATCAGCGCACCATAGAGTCCGCGCGCGACCTGCTCGGTTGACCGGTTGTGCGCGTGATACCAGTAGGTGCCGGCGTCCGGCACCACGAAATCATAGTCGAAACCCTGTCCCGGTTCGACAGCTGGCTGCGTCAGCCCGGGAACCCCGTCCATCGCGTTGTCGATGCGGATCCCGTGCCAATGAACCGAACTTGCCTGCGGCAGTTCGTTCAGGAACGATCTCTGGATGCGGGCGCCTTGAGCCATCCGCAACTCGGGTCCCGGCATCGCGCCGTCATAGCCCCAGATTTCAGTCTTGGGATAGGTTGGGGGTGCAAGTTGGACGCGCGCGGGCCGGGCCTTGAGTTCGGCAAAGCGTGGCGTTGCAGCACGCGCCAGGGCCGGAACGGCCAGAGCCGCAATCGTCGCCGCGCCCTGCTCAAGAAATTCTCGCCGTGTCGTCATCTTTTCCGTGTCCTTGAAATGTGCGGGGCGATACGCCGCCCCGCCCGTGTCAATCGATGGTTTTGCCGATACTCGGCGTCCCCGCCAAAGCCCTGCCTTCCGGTACATCGCTGTCGAGAAGATAGATCGCCATCGCTTTCAAATCGGACTTTGAGAGGAACCGCGTTCCGTTCTGGACAACCTCACCCATGCTGCCGCCGAACACGTCTCCTGACGGGGTAACACCACTTTGCAGAGCATATGACAGATTGGCGACGGTCCATCCGCGATCTGCCAGATCGTCGGACAGGATTGATGGTGCCTTGTTTCCACCGGGCAGGTCGTCGTTGCCGGCAAAAACGGCATCTGGCATCCGGCCGCCCGCGAGGTTCCGACCGGTGTGACAGGCCCCGCAATGGGCGGCGCCGCGCACGAGTTGCCGGCCGCGGTTCCAGTCGACGCTCTGCGGATCATGCATGAAAAGCGCACGCCATAGTTTCAGGCCCCAGCGTTGGTTGAACGGGAAACCGACATCGTGCGGTGGTGCGGGGTTGGTTACCGGTGCGACGGTCTGGAATGCTGCCCACATATCGGCGACGTCCTGATCGGAAAAATCCGCATAGAACGGATAGGTGAATGCCGGAAACAAGGGCTCGCCATCGGGCGAAACGCCCTGCCTGACAGTCATCGCGAAGTCAGACAGGCTCCAGTCTCCGATGCCGTGCTCGGGATCGGTGGTTATGTTCGGCGGGTAGAAGACGCCAAACGGGGTTTCGAGCGGGGCACCGCCCGCCAGCGGAGCGCCGCCATCCTCGAAATTCGTGTGACAGGCGATGCAACCGCTCGCGCGCGCCAGATAGGCACCGCGCTGGACATCGCCGGTCAACTCGATCTCGGCGGGCGGTCGGCCAATCGGCCAAACCACCAACGCCGCGATTGCCGCCGTGCCGGAAAGGGCAAGGACGGCAACACCTGCAAGAACCCGCCTCATGTCATTTCACCTTCGCGCGGAAGCGGGTGTGACAGGACGAACAGGTGTCGCTGACCTTCGCGAAAACCGCGTTGGCGGGCATCTCGGCCAGTTCTTCGCGCCCCATCGTGTCATCGGCCATCATGTCACCACTGCCCATCATCGAGTTGGCTCCCATCATGTCGGAGCCGCCCATCATGGCGCTTGTATTCGACTTGGTGTCCGACTGACTTGCGGGTGCGTTGTCAGCGGCAAGAGCCAGGCCTTCGGCGTATCTGTGCAACTCCTCGGCCAGGCCTGCAAAGCTCTCCCAATCGTTCCATATGGCGTCTTTCGCGACCGATGGCATGCCTGCGCTGCCGTCCGGGAACAGACGGGTCATGGCATCGCCAGCGTGCATGCCGATGGTTTCCGCAGCGTGCCGCACGGTATCAGCATCATACCCCGTCTCGCCGCTCATCATCGGGGCGACCTGTTTCACGGCCTTGCCCATTGCCGACATCGCGTCCATGCGCTCCTTCACCCCGGTTTATTCATCCAAATCGATGGGGGCAGGTTGCGTGCGCCTGAAAGCGCCGTAGAATCAAGTTGCTACACCAAAATCCGCCAGCAGCTTCGGACGCACGCATGGGTGAAACGCTACGGCCGGTCACGGCCGGATTCAACCGCTCTTTTTCGATCGAAACTCGCGCCGAGCGCCTGACGGGCGATCCTGGCGCAGTACTGCTGCGAGAAGCTCTCGACGCGACCGGGATTATCGGCTGGATGGCGGCGCGGATGAAGGACAGCCGCCGCCAAGCCGATGTCGTGCATGACCTGCCGTCGCTCTTGCGGACCATGGTGCTCCTGGTCGCTCAGGGTTGGCAGGACCACGACGATGCGGATGCCCTGCGGCATGATCCAGCGATGCGTGTGGCGGCCGCCTCGTCGGCCGGGCTGACGCCGCTGACTGGGCACCCTGGGCTGGCCTCTCAGCCCACGCTTTCGCGTTGCACAGCGATGCTGGCGGAGCCAGGCAACCTGAAGGTTCTGCGGGAGGCTGCCCTCGAACTCGCCGGTCGGAACCTGCGCGCCGAGAATGGCGGGCAGCGGCGCACTCGCATGACGCTGGACGTCGACAGTCTGCCCATCGAGGTGCATGGCCATCAACCGAAGGCCGAGTGGAACGGGCACTACCGGACCCGGGTCTATCACCCGCTGGTCACCTCCATCGCCGAGACCGGCGACATGCTCGACGCGCGTTTACGCCCCGGCAATGTCGGCACTGCCGACGGTGCGCTGGACGTCATTCTCGACGTCGTCGATCGGGCCGAGGCCAGCCTGTGCAAGATCACGACCGTGCGCATCGATGCAGGCTTCCCCTCTGGCGCGCTCCTGTCGGGCCTGGAGGGGCGCGGCATCCACCACGTCGCCCGCCTGCGGGCGAACGCAGCCCTCGACAGGCTCGCGGCGCCGCACATGAAGCGACCGCCGGGACGACGGCCGACGGAACCGCGGCTTTGGACGCATGAGCTGGAATACCAGGCGCAGGGCTGGGACGAGCCCCGCCGTGTGGTGCTGGTAGTCAAGGAGCGCGAGGGCGATCTGCTGCCCGACCGCTTCTTCCTCGTCACCTCGATCTCGCGCTTCCAGATGAAGGGGCAGGCCCTGCTGGACCATTATCGCCAGCGCGGCAAAGCAGAAGGCCACATGGGCGAGCTGATGGACGTGCTGTCTCCAGCGCTGTCCTCCACCAATCGCGCCAAGACCCATCTGCGCGGCAAGAAGCCGAAATCGGTCACGCCCCCCATCGATGCCTTCGCCTGCAACGAAGTCCGGTTGCTCGTCGCCATGCTCGCCTACCAGATCATGCACGTGGCGCGCCGGGCCATGGCGCGCGCCACGAAAGCCCCTTGGAGCCTGCGCCGCCTGCGGGAACGCGTGCTGCGCGCCGGCGCTCGTCTCATCATTTCAGCCCGGCGCATGACCTTGATACTTGCCGCAACGGCCGCGCCCTACTGGGCCGCCATCTGGCCGCAGATCCAGATGCTACGCGGGGCCGACCCATAATCGCGAGCAAGTTGCAGATGCCGCCGACAGAATGAACGCCCAGGGGCGGCCAGAAGTCGTGGCCGATCCAAAGGGCGAAATCATCCAAAGGATGTCGTCTCGTCTACTCTCTCAACCAAACCGGGATGCGTAGCTCTCATCGGCAACAAGCTGGTGCCCAGAAGCCGGCAAGAACGGCTTCAACCCGCCTCCAGCGCGCCGCCGAGCCGGCTCGGCGAATAATGCGGGTTCACGATACCGGTCGCGCCGCTATGGGCGAGCGCCGCCGATGCCACGCCGACAAGCACGGCGGAAGTGATAATCCCTGTAGGTTTCATGTCATTGTCCTTCAAATCCTGATTTCGAGACGGGTCCGATCAGGTGAAGGATCGTGGAGGGGGCGGTTCATAGGCCGGACCGCTCCCGTCATGCGTTACGTGAGGAGGCCGGACCTTCGTGGTCGCGGCACGCCTGACGGGGTGTGCGCGCTCTGAATCCACCGTGATCGCCGCAAGTGCGCAGTCAATTCCCGGATGGCAATGTCCGAATGCCTCCTGGATGAGGCTCTGATGATGGGTTGGGTAGCCCCTCCTGACGGCACTTGTGCCAGATTGATCCGGACAGGATCAGGAGGAATTGGCTATGAAGGAAGTCTCGATCATCGGCGTTGACCTGGCGAAGCAGGTCTTTCAACTGCACGGAGCGACAGCGGAAGGCGAAGTCGTGTTTCGCAAGAAGCTGTCGCGCAAACAGTTTCTTGCGTTCATGCAGAGGCACCCCGGATGTCTCGTTGCCATGGAAGCCTGCGCGACAGCTCATTATTGGGCGCGGACGTTGGCGCCGATCGGGCACGAGGTGCGCCTGATCGCCCCGAAGTTCGTCAAGCCGTATTTGAAGAACCAGAAGAACGACATGGCGGATGCCGAGGCCATCGCGGAGGCGGCCAGTCGACCGACCATGCGTTTCGTCGAGGTGAAGACACCGGAGCAGCAGGGTCTCGGCATGATCTTTCGGCTGCGTAATCTTCTGGTCGGGCAACGGACGCAGACAATCAACGCCTTGCGCGGACATCTCGCCGAGTTCGGGCTCATCGCCGGCAAGGGGCGCGAGAACATCGACAAACTGCGGGCCGCTCTGGAACCGGGCCACGATGGGACGAAAGACCTCCCTCCGGCCGTTCATCATATGGCACAGCTCTGCTTCGACCAGATTGATGACCTGTCCCGACGGATCGCCGAACTTGACGCACAGATCGCGGCGGCGAGCAAGCGGTCGCCTTTCTCTGCCCGGCTGCAGAAGATGCCCGGGGTTGGCCCGGTTACGGCGATGGCATTGGCCGCTTTCGCCCCGCCTATGGAGACGTTCCGTCAGGGGCGTGATTTTTCGGCCTGGCTTGGCCTCGTTCCACGACAACATTCCAGCGGTGGCAAGCAACGGCTCGGTCGCACGAGCAAATCCGGGCAGCGGGATATCCGAAGATTGTTGATCATCGGTGCCATGGCAGTGATCTCCGGTGCCAAGATCAAGCCGCCTGCGGAAAACTCCTGGCTGGGGCGTATGCTGGCCCGCAAGCCCCGGATGCTTGCGGCCATCGCGTTGGCGAACAAGATGGCTCGCATGTTGTGGGCCATGATAACGAAGGATGAAGAGTTTCGAGGGGGACCGCTGATGGCAAACTGATGAAGTCAGCAGCACCGCCTCGAAAATGCGGGAGAAGCTGAAGCTTGTATGAAACCGATCGACCAGATCGGGGTTGGGGAAATCAGGGTCACATGGAGAGCTCCGAGCTCGTTTTGATGTTTTGACCACAGCCCGCGGATCCCATACCGGCCAAGAGGCAGCGCGCCTCGCGAAAAGGCCTGACACATGGACGCATTCGATCGTATCATGCCAGCCGAGGCGACAGCCCGCTAAAACCGGGGCTACCCACACATGATGTGACCGCCCCCCGACGGCATCTCTGTGCCAAGGTGGGTCTGCGATGATCCACAAAGGAGGACGGTCATGTCGGAGATTATCACGGTCGGGCTCGATCTGGCGAAGAATGTGTTCCAGGTGCATGGGGCGGACGCCGCAGGCGGTGCGGTGCTACGGAAGAAGCTGCGGCGCACGCAGGTGCTGGGGTTCTTTGAGGCTTTGCCGCCTTGCGTCGTGGCGATGGAAGCCTGTGGTGGTGCACATTACTGGGGTCGAGAGATTGGCAAGCTTGGACATGAGGTCCGGCTGATCCCTCCGGCCTACGTGAAGCCCTTCGTCAAACGGCAGAAGAATGACGCCGCCGACGCCGAGGCGATTTGCGAAGCTGCACAGCGTCCGACGATGCGCTTCGTGTCGGTGAAGAGCGAAGAGATCCAAGGGGCGGCGATGGTGTTCCGCGTGCGCGAGTTACTGATCCGGCAGCGCACCCAGGCGATCAACGCCCTGCGCGGTCACCTTGCCGAGTTCGGGCAGGTTGTGCCGCAGGGCGCTGCCAATGCCTCGAAGCTGATCGCCATCGTCGAGGATCCAGAGAGCGGGTTGCCCGCCGAGGCGACAGCCACCCTGCAGGTTCTGATCGGATCCTTGGCGCACCTCGAGGCGCAGATCGGGAGGCTCGATGCCGAGATCTCACGCTGCGCCAAAGAGAACGAGGTCGCCCGACGGCTGATGACGGTGCCGGGCATCGGCCCGCTGATCGCGACGGCTATCGCGACACTTGCGCCGCCTCCCGAGACCTTCCGGAAGGCCCGGGATTTTGCAGCCTGGCTCGGGTTGGTGCCCAGGCAACACTCGACCGGTGGCAAGCAGCGCCTCGGAGCGACGACGAAGATGGGCGAGCGGTCTCTCAGGCGGCTGCTGATCATTGGCGCCAACAGCGTGATCATCAAGCGCCACGTCCATCGTGAAGCTCAACCCGGCACATGGCTGGGGAACATGCTGTCGCGCAAGCCGTCGATGCTGGTGCGTGTCGCGCTGGCGAACAAGATGGCGCGGATTGTCTGGGCTTTGATGGCCCGCGGTGGCGTATACCAGTCTCCGGCCGTGGCAGCGTAAGCAGCCGTCGGTCGCGAGGACGTCGGAGCGGAAGAGGGCAAGGAGCAGTTTGGCGCAACAGTCGTGAGACGGGATCGGGAGAACCAGTGTGCAACAGAGTGCCTTTGAGCACGCGGCTTTGATCTGGACCCGACCTTCGAACACCATACGGGCCCGCGGCATGACCAAGGCCGCATCAGAGGCCGGACACATGTCAGCACCCGGTGACGCGCGGAAAGCAGCTCTGAAATTACCCCTTGCGCAAGGGGCGGTTACACATGTTGCACAAATCGGCTGATGGCCGGGGTTCCCCTTTCCCCGGACAGACTTATCCCACGGGCTCTGTGACAGGGATGCCGAGCGCGGTGTAGCCGTTCAGAACGGCGATACGGACCTGAAGCTCCGCGACCTGTCGGTCGAAGTCCCGCGCCATGAGGCGCTGCCCCAGCAGTTTCACACAGTGCATCTTCGTTTCGACGCGGCTTCGGCGGTGGTATCCGCTCCATCGTCGCCAGAGAGCACGACCGAGGTATTTCGATGCCCGCAGCGCTTCGTTTCGTGCGATCGCGCCGGCGGTGACGGTCTTCCACGGCTTGGCATTCTTGCGAGGCGGAATGACAGCGCGGGCGCCGCGGTCAGCGATTGCATCGTGGCATTTGCGGGTGTCGTAGGCACCGTCGGCAGTGACGCTGCTGATCTGCTCGTACGCTGGGATCTGGTTGAGCAGGTCGGGTAAGACCGGTGCATCGCCGATATGGCTCCCTGTGACCTCGACTGCGCGAACCTCCAGTGTTTCCTCGTCGATCCCGAGATGGATCTTGCGCCAGACGCGCCGTTTGGGTCCACCATGCTTGCGGGCGTGCCACTCGCCTTCGCCCTCGACTTTGATACCCGTGCTGTCGATCAGCAGGTGCAGCGGCCCCTTGGAGCAGCGATACGGGATGTTCACGGCCAGGGTCTTCTGGCGGCGGGACAGGGTGCTGAAGTCGGGCACCGCCCAGTCGAGGCCGACCAGCCGCAGTAGGCTTTCGACGAAGCCTGTCGTCTGCCGAAGCGCCATGCCGAACAGCACCTTCATCGAAAGGCATGTCTGGATGGCGGCATCGCTGTAGGTCTGCTGGCGGCCACGCCTACCTGTCGGCGCGGCATCCCAGCTCATCTCGGGATCGAACCAGATCGTCAGCGAGCCGCGGCGCTTGAGCGCTTCATTGTAGGCTGGCCAGTTCCTGGTCCTGTAGGTCGGGGGTGTAGGTCTGCTCATGTATCCCAGCTACCACGCTGGATTCATGAGATGAATCCCACACGGGATTTGTGCAACATGTGTAACCGCCCCTTGCGCAAGGGGTAATTTCAGAGCTGCTTTCCGCGCGTCACCGGGTGCTGACATGTGTCCGGCCTCTGATGCGGCCTTGGTCATGCCGCGGGCCCGTATGGTGTTCGAAGGTCGGGTCCAGATCAAAGCCGCGTGCTCAAAGGCACTCTGTTGCACACTGGTTCTCCCGATCCCGTCTCACGACTGTTGCGCCAAACTGCTCCTTGCCCTCTTCCGCTCCGACGTCCTCGCGACCGACGGCTGCTTACGCTGCCACGGCCGGAGACTGGTATACGCCACCGCGGGCCATCAAAGCCCAGACAATCCGCGCCATCTTGTTCGCCAGCGCGACACGCACCAGCATCGACGGCTTGCGCGACAGCATGTTCCCCAGCCATGTGCCGGGTTGAGCTTCACGATGGACGTGGCGCTTGATGATCACGCTGTTGGCGCCAATGATCAGCAGCCGCCTGAGAGACCGCTCGCCCATCTTCGTCGTCGCTCCGAGGCGCTGCTTGCCACCGGTCGAGTGTTGCCTGGGCACCAACCCGAGCCAGGCTGCAAAATCCCGGGCCTTCCGGAAGGTCTCGGGAGGCGGCGCAAGTGTCGCGATGGCCGTCGCGATCAGCGGGCCGATGCCCGGCACCGTCATCAGCCGTCGGGCGACCTCGTTCTCTTTGGCGCAGCGTGAGATCTCGGCATCGAGCCTCCCGATCTGCGCCTCGAGGTGCGCCAAGGATCCGATCAGAACCTGCAGGGTGGCTGTCGCCTCGGCGGGCAACCCGCTCTCTGGATCTTCGACGATGGCGATCAGCTTCGAGGCATTGGCAGCGCCCTGCGGCACAACCTGCCCGAACTCGGCAAGGTGACCGCGCAGGGCGTTGATCGCCTGGGTGCGCTGCCGGATCAGTAACTCGCGCACGCGGAACACCATCGCCGCCCCTTGGGTCTCTTCGCTCTTCACCGACACGAAGCGCATCGTCGGACGCTGTGCAGCTTCGCAAATCGCCTCGGCGTCGGCGGCGTCATTCTTCTGCCGTTTGACGAAGGGCTTCACGTAGGCCGGAGGGATCAGCCGGACCTCATGTCCAAGCTTGCCAATCTCTCGACCCCAGTAATGTGCACCACCACAGGCTTCCATCGCCACGACGCAAGGCGGCAAAGCCTCAAAGAACCCCAGCACCTGCGTGCGCCGCAGCTTCTTCCGTAGCACCGCACCGCCTGCGGCGTCCGCCCCATGCACCTGGAACACATTCTTCGCCAGATCGAGCCCGACCGTGATAATCTCCGACATGACCGTCCTCCTTTGTGGATCATCGCAGACCCACCTTGGCACAGAGATGCCGTCGGGGGGCGGTCACATCATGTGTGGGTAGCCCCGGTTTTAGCGGGCTGTCGCCTCGGCTGGCATGATACGATCGAATGCGTCCATGTGTCAGGCCTTTTCGCGAGGCGTGCTGCCTCTTGGCCGGTATGGGATCCGCGGGCTGTGGTCAAAACATCAAAACGAGCTCGGAGCTCTCCATGTGACCCTGATTTCCCCAACCCCGATCTGGTCGATCGGTTTCATACAAGCTTCAGCTTCTCCCGCATTTTCGAGGCGGTGCTGCTGACTTCATCAGTTTGCCATCAGCGGTCCCCCTCGAAACTCTTCATCCTTCGTTATCATGGCCCACAACATGCGAGCCATCTTGTTCGCCAACGCGATGGCCGCAAGCATCCGGGGCTTGCGGGCCAGCATACGCCCCAGCCAGGAGTTTTCCGCAGGCGGCTTGATCTTGGCACCGGAGATCACTGCCATGGCACCGATGATCAACAATCTTCGGATATCCCGCTGCCCGGATTTGCTCGTGCGACCGAGCCGTTGCTTGCCACCGCTGGAATGTTGTCGTGGAACGAGGCCAAGCCAGGCCGAAAAATCACGCCCCTGACGGAACGTCTCCATAGGCGGGGCGAAAGCGGCCAATGCCATCGCCGTAACCGGGCCAACCCCGGGCATCTTCTGCAGCCGGGCAGAGAAAGGCGACCGCTTGCTCGCCGCCGCGATCTGTGCGTCAAGTTCGGCGATCCGTCGGGACAGGTCATCAATCTGGTCGAAGCAGAGCTGTGCCATATGATGAACGGCCGGAGGGAGGTCTTTCGTCCCATCGTGGCCCGGTTCCAGAGCGGCCCGCAGTTTGTCGATGTTCTCGCGCCCCTTGCCGGCGATGAGCCCGAACTCGGCGAGATGTCCGCGCAAGGCGTTGATTGTCTGCGTCCGTTGCCCGACCAGAAGATTACGCAGCCGAAAGATCATGCCGAGACCCTGCTGCTCCGGTGTCTTCACCTCGACGAAACGCATGGTCGGTCGACTGGCCGCCTCCGCGATGGCCTCGGCATCCGCCATGTCGTTCTTCTGGTTCTTCAAATACGGCTTGACGAACTTCGGGGCGATCAGGCGCACCTCGTGCCCGATCGGCGCCAACGTCCGCGCCCAATAATGAGCTGTCGCGCAGGCTTCCATGGCAACGAGACATCCGGGGTGCCTCTGCATGAACGCAAGAAACTGTTTGCGCGACAGCTTCTTGCGAAACACGACTTCGCCTTCCGCTGTCGCTCCGTGCAGTTGAAAGACCTGCTTCGCCAGGTCAACGCCGATGATCGAGACTTCCTTCATAGCCAATTCCTCCTGATCCTGTCCGGATCAATCTGGCACAAGTGCCGTCAGGAGGGGCTACCCAACCCATCATCAGAGCCCCTCCTGGACCTCCCGCCGGAAGCCGCCCAAGGGGCGGCTGCGCACTATCCAGCCCCTGCCACTTGGGGGCCGGTCGGAATGATGCGCGGAGCCAGCTCGGACCGGAGACCTCCGAATATCGGAGGGTCGGGCTGGCGGCGGTGATCACGCAGAACCATGCTTGAAAATGGATAATTACTATACCATATTTACGCATGGATTTTGAGTATGACCCCGCCAAAAGTGCCTCGAATCTGTCGAAGCATGGCATCGACTTCGATCAGGCACAGGCTCTTTGGGATGACCCGTGGATGCTCGAAGCGCCCGCCAAGACCGAGGATGAACCGCGGCTCATCTCGATTGGGAAGATCGAGGGCAAGCACTGGGCAGCCGTCTGGACGCCGCGAGGTAATGCGGTGCGGATCATCTCGGTGCGCCGCGCCCGAAAAGAGGAGATCAGCTACTATGAAGGCAACTGAGTTCGATAAGAAATTCGACACCGATGAGAACGTGAGCGATGCAATCGACTGGTCCCAGGCGCGGCGTCCGAACGACCAACCCAAGCGCGTGAACGTGGATTTTCCGGCGTGGGTCGTCGAGGGCCTCGACAAGCAGGCTCGGCACTTGGGCGTGACGCGGCAATCGCTAATCAAGCTATGGATTGCCGAACGGCTCCAGTAGGGTCATCGAATTTGACGGTAGCGCCGGTTGTCGCGGGTTTTTGGATTTTTGCGACAGGCGACGGCTACAGTGCCGCGAGCTGCGCAAGATGGCCGTCCAGATCGACGCCGGGGCCGGTTGCGTTGATCGTGTCGAAATAGTCATGCCATCCCGAAGCGGCGATGCCTGACACAAGGGCGGTGATCGACGCCGCGTCGGGCGCACGCCAGATCGCGAAGAATTTTTGTGACGGGGCATGAAGGATCGCGGCGTCTGTCTCACCCAAGGCGATCGCTTCCACGCCAAGGGCTGACAGCGCTCCCATGCCGGAGCCGATGGCCTCGAAAAACTGCTGGCGACCGTTCTGGTCGAGCGCCAGCCATGCGGGTTTCGGGGAATAGAGTTCGGCCAGATAGTGCGCCATGTGAGCGATCCTTTCGTATGTCAGCCCTTGCGGTTGATCGAGCGCAGGGCGCGCTTGCAGATTTGGGCGGTTGCGGGCGTGGTGCTTTCTGCCGACCATCGGGCGCAGAGCGTCTGCACCCAATCGGGCCTGTCCTTGCTGGCGTCGTTCAGCCAGTTGCCAACGGAGTCCTGCACATAGGGGGCAGGATCGTCCCGTAGCGGTTCGAGGATAGGCAGCGCCTTTTCTGGCTGTTGCCGCAGCGGGCCAAGATGGGTGCACCAGACGCCGCGCGGTCTGGTTGCCTCGCTGGCGAAGCGCCGTAAGCGTTCGGACGGTTCAGCCGTCCAGCCAGCGAGCAGCGCAATCGCGTTGTCGAGATCGGCGGTGATGTGAGGCCGAACGGCCATCCATGACCATTCCCGCACCCCGAAATGATGATCGTCGGAAAAGGGCTGGATCGCAGCGAGCCGGGCGGCAAGGGTCATGTCCTCGGCCGCGCCGATCGTGAAACAGGCCCAACCGCGCGCTGTATCGGATACACGGTCGCGCAGCTCGCCCACGGCAGCGAGGCCCCGCCGCTCATGGATCAGGCGCGCGGCCAGCGCCATGCGCCGAGAAATGCCCTCGCCCGCCGCTTGCTGCATCGTCGTTATGGCATCTTCCCCAATTTCGGGGAGAGCGGCGCGCATAAGGGCCGCGAAGTCCACGGCTAGACACTCGGTCAGCGTGGCGACCTCGACAGCGCCGGCATTGAGCAGGGCGAGCCGGGCCGGCTCAATATCCGCGACACGTTTTCCCGACCGGCCAGCACTCACCGGGGATTGCCAGCAGCAACGGCCGCGCTGTCCTTCGCTGGAATCTCCACATTGCGCCAAACCCGCCGCAACAGGCCGCTAAGGGCCTCGCGTTCGTGCTGGTCGAAGCCCGCGAACAGGGAGCCAATCCACTGGCTATGCTCATTGACCAGATTGAGCGCCACGGCCTGCCCCTTGTCCGTCAGGCGCACCGTGACCTTGCGCCGGTCTTCGTGATCGCGATGCCGGGCAAGGAAGCCGTCCCGCCCCAATCCATCCAGAAGGCCGGTAATCGTGGCGCGCGTGACGCCGGCCCGTTCGGCCAGCTCGTGCGGCGCAAGCCCTTCCGGCAGGTCGCGCAGCAGGAGCAGCAGAACGAATTTCCCTTCCGAGAGGCGATGCGGCGCAAGGCGCGCAGCGCAAGCCCGGTCGATGCCCGAGGCCAGCGCCAAGACCTCGAAACAGAGGCGCATGTTGTCCGTGTCCGGCTGTCCACGGCGTTGCGCCTCATCGAGCAAGGCTAGGTGCTTTTGTTCCAATAGTATCATGCGGCAGCATATAGTATGCCGCCTAATTATAAGTCAATGTTGCACAACTCCTAAAACGTGCAACAGATCGGCGGCCTTCGGAAAATCAGGGATTTTCGTGTCGCAAGTTTTTGTTGCATTGGTCAGGATCGCTTCCAAGGGGGTCCGTTGCATTAATGCCGCTTCGGCGCAGTAAAAGCAGGAGCTGCGATCATCAAGCGGCTTCCGGGAAGAGTTTGGCGACGAAGTCGATCTCGTTTTCAACTCCGGTCCTGCAGCTTTCGAACTGACCCTTGCGGATGGTGCGGAAGGTTTCGATCCCGGCGAGCGCGGCCTTGGCGCCGGCCATGGTCTGGAAGCCACGCATCGGCCGCAGCCGCTGTTTTATTGCAGCATGATCGCTCTCAATCCGGTTGTTCAGGTACTTGCGATCGACATGGCGGATTGTGTGCTCTGGCCCGAGCCGGTCGTTGATCTCGCCGATCACCTTGGCATAGCTGAGCGCCTTGTCAGTGACGATGGTCAGGGGCTGATACAGGCGAACGGTCTCTCGGGCTTGCCGCAGAAACGCCCTTGCAGCCTTGGCAGATCGCCGCGCCGTCAGCCGAAAATCGATCAACTGGCCGAGCTGATCGACGGCGCGCCATAGATAACACCAGCGTCCACCGACGCGGATGTAGGTCTCATCGACATGCCACTGCTGCCCGCGCCAGGAACGATGGCCACCATAGGCCCGTTTGCGGATCTCGGGGCCGAACTTCCTGACCCAGCGGTGGATTGTGGAGGCATCGACTGTCACCCCGCGCTCGGCCAGCAAATCGCGGACGTCGCGGCACGACAGCGGGTAGCGACAGTACCAGCGCACCGCTAGAAGGATGATCTCCCGAGGAAAACGATGCCGCTTGAACGGATTCTTGTGCTGTGCCATCGGCCCCCCCATCATTACCAACTCAAGGAACTTGCGGTGGTCGGCTAGTTAATGCAACGGACCCGCTCGAGTGGACCGAAGACGGCCGCTATGGCTGGATATTCGGGCAGAGCCTTGAGGACACTTTTTCACTCAAAGGCGATGTCGTGGGCTTCGATTTGACCGGTATTCTCGATAGCGAGGCCGACAAGGAACGGATGGCGGTCCTTTCCTATCTCTTCCGCCGGGTCGAGCGCGAGATCGAGGACCGCCGCCCCACCATCATCGTGATCGACGAAGCCTGGAAGGCGCTCGACAACGCATATTTCGCCGAGCGGCTGTCGAACTGGCTGGTGACCGCGCGCAAGCAGAACACGGTTGCCGTGATGATGACGCAATACGCAAGCCAGCTAGAGCGCACCCGGACCGGCAAGACCATCGTCGAAGCCGTTCCGACGCAGATCCTGCTGCCCAATATCCGCGCGCAGCCTGCGGATTACGCCATGCTGAATCTCACGGAGAAGGAGCTCGACGTCCTTCTCAACACAGGCAGCAACAGCCGCTTGGCGCTGATCCGCGACGATCAGGGCTCAATCGTCGTCGATGCCGATTTGAGCGCCCTTGGACCCAATCTCACGATCCTTGGCGGCATGGAAAAGGGCGAAGCGCTTGTCGGCGCCGATTACCGCGACCGCCCAGACTTCTGGAGGCTTTCATGATCCGTATTCTTGTCGCTTTGGCTGCGCTCGGCGCGCTGGCCTCCTGCACCCAGTACCGGGAGCCGCAGGCGAACTGCTTCACATTCCTTGCGTCCACAGCACCTGTCGCGCCTGATTGTGACTTCACGCCCCTTGGCACCCCGGAGGGCGACATTGAAGTCTAGCCTGCCTCATATCCTGGCGTTTTGCCTGCTGCCCGGTCTCAGCTTCGCCCAAGGCGTGCCGACCAATGACAGTGGACTGACCGCGCGTGACATCGTCGAGACTGGCGATCGCGAGGCTGACTTAGCTGTTCAGGCCGACAAGCTTGCCGTGCGCGAACTCATCGCCGAGATCGAACGGGAGCAGCTGGAAACCCTCCGACGCATCCTCGATGCCCAGACCAGCTTCGGCGGTCAGGGCCTGCCCGCCATGGTCTCGGGGCTGGAAAGCGGCAGCGGCGATCCCGACCGCGCCGTGGAAGCCGTCTATGGAACGGGCGGGATCGATCCCAATCGCGGCGGTGCGCAGATGTTCGGGGATGCGTCTGAGAACATCGAGCAGCTCATCATCCGGGTCGCCCAGGAGACCAGCGGCTTTGCGGGTGTTGGCCGCGCAGGGCTCTCGCCCCTCCAGTGGCGCGCGTTGCTGCAAGCGCTGATCTGGCAGGAAAGCCGGTTTACGATCGGGGCACGGTCTCCCGTCGGCGCCTATGGTCTCACCCAGATCATGCCTGGGACGGCCAGCGATCTGGGCATCAACCCGGAATACTATGACAGCCCCTACCTTCAGGTGCATGGCGGCGCGCGCTATCTCGCGACCCAGCTCAACACATTCGATGGCAACATCATCAACGCCCTCGCGGCCTATAACGCCGGACCCGGCCGGGTTTTCGAGTATGGCGGCGTGCCACCCTTTCGCGAGACCCAGCACTACGTGTCGGTCATTCCTGAACGCTACAATCTCTATCTGAGCCGTATCGGCGGGATCGACGCACTTGGCACGATCGATCCCGCGCTTCTGGCCAATGCCAACCTCTCGCTCACTGGGCACGGCGCGGCCTTCTATGGCAACAACTCACCCGCCGCGATCAGGCAAGCCGCCCTGCGTATTGCGGATATCGTCGAACGGATTTCCGAGACCGAGGATGTGCAGGAGAGCGTTGCGCTCAACACCTATGCCCGCGCCGAACTCGTGCGTCTCGTGGCCGCCCGCATCCGGCTTCAGGCCGCCCGCACCCAGCTGCTCTCCGCCGAAGAGCTGGCCCAGGCCAGCGCCCGCATGGCCGAAGGCGCGTTCATGGATTTCACGATCAGGGAGGTTGAATGATGGGACATCTGCTCTTGAGGACAGCTTTGGCCACGACACTTGGCGTTGGCTTGCAGTTCAGCGCCCTACCCCCTGCCGCAGCACAAGGTGTACCGGTCGTCGACACCCAGAACATCGCGCAAAACATCCAGCAGCTCCGGCAGATGATCGAGGACGAGATCCTGCAAAACGAGCAGCTGACGCAGCTCCGCGAACAGCTCGGCCTTCTCACGGATCAACTCGCGGAGCTGCAAAGAACCTATGAAGCGCTCACCCGACTTGCCGAGCTTCCCGAAATCATCCGGACGGAAATGGAAGACGAGTTGAACGGTCTGCTCGACCAAGAGTTCGGGGACATCCTCGCCACGATTGAGGCGATCAAGACTGGGGATTTCTCGGGCCTCTCGGGCTCCGGCGCAAGCGAAATCGAAACCCAGATGGACCGGGTGCTGGCCGATCTCGGCTTCGATGAAGACACCCTCTCGGAAATGGCCACCAGCGGCAATCCCGGGGCCAACCGTGTGGCCACGCAGGCAACAACCGGCGCACTCGTCTCAGCCGCCGCCCAGAACAGCTATGAAGATGCCGGCCAATCGCTCGAGCGGGTCGACCGCCTTGTCGGGCTCATCGACGACATGGAAGAGCTCAAGCAAAGCGTCGATCTCAACACGCGCGTGACAGCTGAATTGGCCATCGCCCTCGTGGCGATGTGGCAGCTGGAAGCGATTCAAACCGTGGGCGATGGCACCGGCGGCGTGATCGATGCCGCCACCATCGCCGAGGAGCAGCGCTTCATGGATTTCACGCTGCCCGAGCTGCGGGCCGAGTGAGTGCGGGGTGTGACGCGTGGCGAGTGAACAAGAGATCATCGAGGAAGAGCTGGTCTACGGTGCCCTGCGCCGTGAACGGCTTTGGCAGCGTCTTGGCCTGATAGGCCTTGTCTTCGGCATCATCGGCTGTCTGAGCGCGGCAGCTGTCTCGATCCTCGATGTCGATCCGCCCCCCGTCGTTGTCCCCTATGATCCCGCCACCGGCTTTGCACTCCCCGAAGCCTCGGTGGGCGCCTCCTCGGTGACCGCCAACCAGGCGATCATCGAGGCGGAGGTGTTCCGCTATGTGACCGACCGGGAGGTCTATAACCAGCTCGATAACGATCTGCGCATCCGCAGCGTCCTGCGCCGCTCGGACGGAGCTGCCGAGAGCGGGCTGCGCCAGATCTGGAACAGCGCCAACGAGAATTACCCTCCGACGGTCTATGGCCCCAATGCTCGGCTCGACGTGGAAATCCTCAGCATCAACCGGATCGGAACCAACCGCGCGACGGTCCGCCTGCGCAAGCGCCTGACGTCCATTAACGGCACCCAGACCGGCCTCTTCACTGCGACGCTTCTCTTCGAGTTCCGCCCGGAGACCCGCCGCTCCATCGATGAGGTCTGGACCAATCCATTCGGCTTCACCGTCCTCGAATATTCCATCCGCTCCGACAGATTGGAGAACTGACGTTGTTGTTTATAAGATCGCTTATTTTTGTCATTGCCCTGTTGCCCGGCCTCGCCTCTGCCGAAGCCATCCCGCGTGGCGGTCCCAACGACAGCCGAGTGCGCTTGGCCACCTACCAGGAGGGTCAGGTCTACCGTCTCAGCGTGTCGCTCACCCATGTGAGCACCATCGAGTTCGGCGAGGGCGAAAGCATCCGCTCGATCATCGCGGGCGACACCGAGGGCTTCGAGATCGATGGCGTGCCCGGAGGCCAGGCATTTGCAATCAAGCCGGTGGCGCGCGGGGTGCATACCAATGTGACCGTCTACACGAACAGGCGCAGTTATTACTTCAACGTCGAGGAGACCCGCAGTCCGACCTTTTACGTGGTCCAGTTCCGCTACCCCGAAGACAATACGCGGCCCACACGTGCCATCGCGGCCCAAGCGCCGAACTATAATTACGGTGCCAGCGCGCGGACCGAGTTCACCCCCACCCGTGTCTGGGATGACGGGACGTTTACGTATTTCGAATTTCCGCGGAACGCGCCGGTGCCTGCGATCTTCCGCTACGCCAATGGCCGTGAGCGCACGGTCAACACGCAAGCCACCGAGGACAGCGTGATCCGGGTTTCAGGTGTGAACCGACAATGGGTGCTGCGGATCGGGGAGGAGGTGGTCTGCATCGAGGCCACCCCACCTGCGGGGGTAGGCTCATGAGCGATACTGGAAACGCAGACCTCGAGAAACGCCTCGCTGCTCTAGAACAAGGCAAGGGCGCTGGTTCGCCCCCTGCCCCACGGCGCTCACCGCTGCTCGCTTTGGTCGTCGTCCTCGTGATCGGCGCGGGCGGTGCGTTGCTCTATCTCATGTCCCAACCCGAGGAAGAGGAAGTCCTTCCCACGGCCACGCCGGACGTGTTCCAGAACGAAGGCGACGGGTTCGGCGCCATCGAGACCTTGCCCCCGCCCGAGCCCGAGGTTGTGTTCGTCGCACCCGATCCGGTCGAGCCCAATGCTGAGCTTCTGGCACAGCTCGCAGCCCTTCAGGCCCAGATCGAGGAATTGCGCAACGCCCCTGAACCGGTCGTCGAGGAAGACACCGCCGCCGCAGAGGCGATCGACGCGCTGACCGCTCAGATCGCTGCGCTCCAAGCCGCCTCGGAAGCCGCACAGCAACGATTCCAGGACGAACTGACGGCGCGGGATCGCAGCCTTGAGCAACTCCGCATGGATCTGGAACTGGCCCAACTCGAGGCCAACCGCCCCCTCCCCGCACCCACCGGGCCCACCGAGGACGAGTTGCGCGCGCGGGAAGAAGAACGGCTGCGCCGCGAGGAAGAAGCACGACGGCTCGCGGAACTTGAACGCCGCGCTGCTGAGGAGCGCGCGTTTCAGGAGCGCCGCATCACCTCCCCCACCATCGCCTTTGGCGGCACCTCAGGCGCAAATGAAACTGCTTTGACCGAACGGACTTTTGGGCAAGTGACGGATTTTGTGCTGAATGGTGCGCTGCCCACTTCGGTGACGCAAGCTGAGGTCATCGCCAACCCCTCCAACACGATCATCCAGGGCACGATGATCCAGGCCGTCATGGAAACCGCCCTCGACAGCTCTCTGCCCGGCCAGACCCGGGCCGTTGTTTCCGAAGACGTGTTCAGTTTCGACGGTTCTCGGCTCTTGATCCCGCGTGGATCCCGCCTCATCGGGCGCTATCGTTCGGGCGTTGATATCGCGCAGCGCCGGGTCTCGATCGCTTGGGACCGGATCATTCTGCCCGACAACCAGACCATCCAGATCAGTTCTTTTGGGGGCGATGAATTGGGTCGCTCCGGCGTCACCGGCTTTGTCGACACGCGCTTTGACGAGCGCTTCGGCTCGGCCGCGCTGATTTCACTGATCTCCGCCGCGCCTAGTGCAGCCGCTGCAAATGTGCAGGACGAAACCGCCGCGGATGTGCTCGAAGACGTGGGCGATGATCTTGCCGATGCCACGGACAGTGTGATTGGCGATTACCTCTCGATCGGCCCGGTCATCTATGTCGACCAGGGCGCCCGCGTCACGGTCATGGTCGACCGCGATCTGGAGATATTCTGAGCCCATGTCGCTGAGCTATCTTCAAACCTCGCTCGACCGGATCGACGCCGCCGCCCGCGACGATGTCATCGAGATTTGCATCAACCCAGACGGAACCTGCTGGGGCGAGTTCCAGGGCGATCACTTCATGAGAAAGCTGGACCAGAAGCTGACAGCAACCGAAGTGAAGGACCTCGGCAACCAGATCGCCTCCTCTGCCAACACCACGATGAGCAAGGACCGCCCCATCGTCTCGGTCTCGATCACTTACAAGGGCCGTCCGATCCGCGCACAGGTCATCACCCCGCCCGCCGTGCTCTCGGCCATGTCGATTAGCTTGCGGTTCTTCTCGAGCCTGCCGCTTGAGGGCATCGCGCTCGATTTTCTCTACGGCAAGGAACGCAAGCTCGAAGACCTGCGCGTCGAAAAGAAGCGCGCCTTGCGCGCCGTGGTGGCCGCCGGATTGATCGATGATGCGCTTGCCTTCTGCGTCGAGAACAAACTCAACATGATCGTCTCGGGTGGCACCTCCACCGGCAAGACCGTCGCCGCGCGCAAAATCCTCTCGCACGTACCGTCCGAGGAACGCATCGTGACCATCGAGGAAGCCGCCGAGCTTCTGCCGACCCAGCCGAATGCCGTGACCCTCATCGCCAATCGCGACGCGGAATTCCAGTCGGCCGACGTGCTCCTCACCGCGACGCTGCGCATGCGCCCCGACCGGATCATCCTCGGCGAGGTGCGCGGCAAAGAGGCCATGACCTTCCTCGAGGCGATCAACACTGGCCATGGTGGGTCCATGACCACACTGCACGCCGAAACCCCGCAACTTGCCGTGCAGCGTCTGGCCATCGCCGCACTCAAGACCGAGATCCCGATGACCTATGCCGACATGATCCAGTACATCGAAAACTCCATCGATGTGATCATCCAGGCCGGTCGCCACGATGGCCGGCGCGGCATCACCGAATTTTACCTCCCCGGCGCAACTGAGATTGGAACTTCCCGATGAAGACATTTGAATACGACATCCTGTCCTTTCCCATGACCCGAAAAACCAGTCTCACCGACATGCAGGCCAGCCTGAACGCGAAGGGGGCCGAAGGCTGGGAGGTCGTGTCGATCAGCTCCTCGGAATTCGCCAATGTCGGCCACACAGTTTTCCTGAAGCGCGAAACCACTATCATCGGAGCCACGGAATGAAGCCGGCGCGGCTAACCCTTGCGCTAGTCGCGCTGGCCGTGAGCCTACTGGCTGTCCCTGCCTTCGCCGAGCGCAATATGGTGCCGACCCTCGATCGCAGCTTTGACGTCTGTCCGGACCGACCCGCTGAGCCCAGCTGGATGCAAGAAATACCCCTGCGCCAAGCCTATCAACGCGTGTTGGTCCAGGATATCTACCGCGCCCAGAATCTCGAGCGCATCATCGAGACCGAAAGCTGCGACTGTGAAATCCGGTTCCCGTCTTGGGACGCTGCCGAGGCGGAGTTTCATGAGCAGCACGCGAGTGACGAACGCTGGAAAATGCTGGAAGCATCCGACGCCTACAATCAGCGCGCGAACGACGTTCGCCTTGAGGCTAAAGCCATCTGCGAAACCGCAGGCAATTGGTAAGGCAGCCCCGTTATGAGCGTCGTCACCTATTTCGTTGAAACCTCCCAGGGCTATCTCGACACCGCCGCAGAAACCCAGTTCGGGTCGGTCGCGGCAACGGTCGGCACGCTTCTGGTGCTGGGAACAACGCTCGTGGTGATCCTCGTCTTCCTGAACATGATCTACCAGTACAAGGCGATGGACGGCCGCACGGCCTTCTGGCTCGCGGTCAAGATCGGCCTTATCGGGATATTCGCGACAAACTGGGTGCAGTTCAACGCCCTCTCCTCCGCCATCCTGGCCGGGATCGACAGCATTGCGGGGGCGCTTGTCGCCTCGGTCGGTGGTGGAACTCCTGGCCCTTCTGGAACTTTCGCCGAAGAGTTTGACCGGCTGATCGCGGAACTAGGGGACTATCTCAACGCCGCCGGGTCTGAGCTGAACTGGATGGCCGGCGCCATGCTTGACATAGTCGGTGTGCTTCTACTCTCAATCCTCGGCGGACTGGCCGCCTTCATCCTCGTGGCCTCCCGACTGATGATCGCGCTTCTGATCGGGATCGCCCCGGTGATGATTTTCCTGACCCTCTTCGAGGTCACCAAGGATTATTTCGCGCGCTGGCTGTCCGCGCTGATCTCCTTTGCGCTATACCCCATCGTCGTCGCAGGCGTGTTCGCAACGATCACAGGCGTTTCCTCCGCGCTCATCGGTGAACTAGGCGATCCCGAAGGAGCCTCAAACATCGGCGCGCTCATCCCCTTCTTCATGATGGTGCTCATGGCCAAGGGCTTCATTATCGCCACGCCCTTCATCGTCCGCGCGATCTCCGGCAACATCATGATGCCCGCCCTCTCCGGTGGCCTCGGCGGCGGCTACAGCTTTGCCCGCGCCGCCATGGGAAGCCAGCAGGCCTACAATCGCTACCTCATCGGCGGGGCCAGTGGCGCAGAATACGCAGCCCTCAGGGCGCGGCAGTTCTTTGGCGTAGAGCAAATGCCAGTGCGGCAAGGCATGCGACAGACGGGTTCCGGAGGCGGCACAGGATCCGCAGACTCGGGATCAAAAATGCTGGCGCAGCTGGCGAGACTGGGACGGCTTGGGCGACGGTGACGGCCCAAAGCGGACCTTCATCCCGACGCCGAGCGCCGCGTTGCAGCTTCTCCAGACCGGCCATTCGCTGCGGGTGCTCGATTTCTTTAGTGTCTGAGGTCCGCACTGCGGGACCATCCTGCCCCTCGCTCCGCGGACTCGGATGTCCGCTCTATCTGCCTGCTGATTGCTTCAAAGTTTTTCGGCCAACTTCGCTAGCTGGTCTATGGTGCTTCCCCAGCCTTCCTCGAACCCCATCTCTTCATGTTTTCGGCTGTCCTCGGGATTCTTGTGGAGGGCACGGGCGATGTATCGTGTGCCGCTACCTTCGTCCTCCATTGTGATGATTGAGGTCAACGTCAGCCATGGTTCCGCAGGCTCCCATCCTTCCTTCAGCGCCGTGGTGAAAACGATCCGTTCCTGCGGGACAATGTCTAGAAAACACCCCTCCACATGAGGCTTAAATTCACCGCCGTCTTCGCTCATCAGGGTCTCGAAGCCCCCGCCGGGGTTAAGGTCCATCTTTTCGACCCGGCAAACCATAGGGGCGGGTATCCACCACTGCTCGAAGTTCTTTGGGTTCGCCCAGGCCCGCCAGACCGCAGAACGCGGAGCATTGATCAGTCTGGATACGGACAGTTGGTTATTCGACGTCATTGTTCGTCTCCGATGCATGTTGATTTTCGGCGAATGCGGCCAGGCGATCCGTTCGAGCCTCCCAGATAGCCCGCTGTTCATTAAGCCAGCCTTCCGCAGCAGCGAGGTGCGTTGGCACTAGGCGACAGGTTCGAACCCGTCCGGTCTTCTCCGAGCTGATTAGCCCACTGGCTTCCAGAACCTTCACATGCTTAAGGAATGACGGGAGGCCCATTTCGAAAGGCTCCGCAAGCTCCTTGACCGACGCAGGTCCCTCAATCAGCCGTGCGATCATGGCCCGACGAGTCGGGTCGGCAAGAGCATGAAAGGCAGTATCGAGCGCGGATTGATAGTTTTCCATGTAGCCAACTATACAAAAAGTTGGCCGTTTAGCAAACTATTTCTACAAACGGATATTCGCCGCGACGCAGCAGGAACGTTGGTCTGGGCTCGCTCCCGACCATCGCCGCAGCTTGCCTGAGCGACGGCACAGCGGACTTTTCGGGCTTTCGCTGCGCCGTTCACGAAGGTCCGTTGCCCCCTCTTCTTCAGGGTGGACTAAGCATCGAGTAACGCATCGATCACCGCGCATTCTGGGGCAGCATCGCCGGTGCATCGCGCAACAGTGTCCGACAGGACGCGCTCGATGCGCTGCAGATCGGCAATCTTGGCCTGAACGTCAGTCAGATGATCTTCGGCGATGATCTGCACCTCGGCGCATGTCCGGGATCGGTCATCGACCAGCCCAAGCAGCCCGCGAACCTCTTCGAGAGAAAAGCCTAGATCGCGGGACCGCATGACGAATTTCAGCCGCTTGACGTGGGCATCGTCGTAGCTTCGGTAGCCCTTCGTACTGCGCGGCGGGTCCGGCATGATCCCGATTTTCTCGTAATAGCGAATGGTTTCCAGGTTGCAGCCCGTTGCGCGGGCCAAATCGCCCCGCCGAATTGATCTCACGCTTGTGTTACTCATTGTGCCGAAAAATCCCTTGAGCCTGTATCAACTACAGACCCTAGAACGGTGGAAACATCTGTTCAAGGAAGATTCGATGGAACAACATTTGGCGGAACTTCCGCAATCTCAGTCGCAGAAAATTGGCGACGAAACCACCAAGGGATGGGGCGTGACCGGCCTCGGCGTCCTCGGTGCGCTGGCGATGACTTCTTGCTGCATCCTTCCATTGGTGCTGGTCAGCTTTGGCGTGACAGGCGTGTTCATCGCGCAGCTCGGGGCGCTCTATGCCTACAAATGGTACACCTTCGCGCTGAGCGCCGCGTTTTTGGGATACGGCTTCTACAAGGCTTACAAGCCTGTAGATGCCGAGGCCTGTGCCGATGGCACCTGCGCCCGCCCCATCGACCGCCGCATCATGCGCGCAACCCTCTGGGCCGCTTCCGCGATTGTCGCTGTCGCCATGATCTTTCCCTACATCACCCCCTTCATCCTGAAATTCTGAACGAGGACCATGACCATGAAGCATCTCCTGTTATCCGCCCTGGCCATCGTCGCACTCTCGACCCCGGCCCTCGCTGAAGAGCGCCAGGTCGAGATCGCCGTCAGCGAACTGACATGCCCGTCCTGTTCGTTCATTGTTGCCAGCTCGATGCGCGGTGTTCCGTCGGTCGAGATCGCCGCATTCGAGGACGGCCCCGAATACGGGCAGGGTGTTTACAGCGTGACCTACGATGACGCCGAAACTTCCATCGAAAGCATCATCGGCGCGGTGACGGCCAATGGCTATCCGGCGCAGGTGCTGCCCGACACAGCCTCCTGAGCCGCCTGCAATGCGTGACAATCTCCTGCAATGCGTGACAATCTGATGGGTGGCCTGCTGGCCTTCGGAATAGCAGCTCCGGTCGTGGTCGTCTGCTGCGGCGGCGGAACTGCCGTGCTTGCAGCGTTGTTCGGCGGCGTTGGGGCTTGGCTCTCTGGAATGAGTGGCATTGCCGTGCTGGTTTTGGCGGGTCTGACCTACCTGATCGTCCGCGCACTGCGTCGTTCGCAAATGAAACGCGCCTCCGGCCCCGACCCATCACAGAGAAAGACGGCTCCTTGACTGACACACCTGAAAATTCCGACCGTCTGCTGAAATGGGGGCTTGGCGGTGCGCTCTTCGCCGCGCTCTGCTGCTTTACACCGCTTCTGGTCGTCATCGTCGCTGGCGTCGGATTGTCGGCCCTCACGGGCTGGCTCGATTACGCCCTGTTCCCGCTGCTGTTTTTCAGCCTCGCCGTGGTGGCACAGGCCCTTTGGCTGCGCGCTGGCAAACCGGGACCGGCCCCGAAACTTTGGGCCACCGGCCTCGCGGTGGCCCTGTCGATCCTGATCATTCTTCTCGAATTCAGGTTCGCAATACGGATCACAATCGGCGTTTTCGCCGCCACAGCACTCTACGCGGTTCTCCTGAACCGTGCGCAAAAGAAAGGATCGCTCTTATGATGATGGGATGTTGCACCGCCACCGGCATGGTCTTCGGCCTCCTCGGCATGTTGACACCGCTGATCGCCATCGGCGCGGTCATATATCTGCTCGCCGCCAGACCAAAAGACCCCGAACATGGCGAGGCGCGCTGAGATGAAAGACCTGAACAAAACCGACGATGAACAGGGCGGCTATGACCTGATCGTTCTTGGGGCCGGATCGGCGGGGTTCTCCGCCGCAATTACCGGCGCGGATGCCGGAAAGCGTGTCGCCCTCGTAGGACATGGCACCATCGGCGGAACTTGCGTCAACGTGGGATGCGTGCCCTCCAAGGCGATGATCCGTGCGGCAGAGGCCGTGCACTGTGCGGGGGCTGCCAAGCGGTTCCCCGGCCTGTCGGGACGGGCACAAGTGGATGATTGGCAGACGCTCGTTCAGTCCAAGGACGATCTGGTCACGACCCTGCGCCAGAAGAAATACGCGGACCTTCTGCCGGAATATGAGGATGTCGATTACATCGACGCCGGTCCCGCGCGGCTGATCGAAGGTGGCGTGACAGTCGGTGAGCGAACCCTGAAAGCACCGAGGACCATCATCGCCACGGGCGGGCGTCCCGTTCTGCCGACCATCGACGGCATCGAGGAAATCGGCGCGCTCAACAGCACCAGTCTTCTGGAACTCGAAGTACTGCCGAAAAGCCTGATCTTCATCGGCGCGGGCTACATTGGCGCGGAGCTGGCCCAGATGATGAGCCGCATGGGCGTGAAGGTCACGCTTGTCGCCCGTTCGCATCTGTTGCCCGGCGCGGAACCAGAGGTCTCGGAGGCATTGGCGGCGGCGTTCGAGGCCGAAGGCATCACTCTTCTGACCGGGTTAAGCTACGACACTGTGCGCCGCGACGACGCGGGCGTGACACTGCGCGTGATCCAGAACGGAAAGCCTGTCGAAGTGACGGCGGATCACCTCGTTTCGACCGCTGGCAGGCGGGCCAATACCAAAGATATGGGCCTGGACGCAATCGGCGTGGAAACCGACGCGCGTGGGTCCATCGTCGTCGGCGAGGACATGCAGACATCGGTGCGCGGCATCTATGCCGCAGGCGATGTGACCGACCGCGACCAGTTCGTCTATATGGCGGCCTATGGTGCAAAGCTCGCGGCCAAAAATGCGGTTCTCGGCGAAGACCATCGCTACGACAACGCCGCGATGCCCTGGGTGGTGTTTTCCGACCCGCAGGTCGCGGGCGTCGGTCTCGGTGAAGCCCAGGCGCGGGACGCGGGCCTCGACGTCAAGACGTCCATCGTACCGCTCGATCAGGTGCCGCGCGCACTGGCCGCACGCGACACGCGCGGATTGATCAAGCTGGTGGCGGACAGAAAGTCCGACCGGCTGCTTGGCGGCCAGATCATCGCGCCCGAGGGGTCCGATACGATCCAGACCCTCGTTATGGCGCTGAAGTTTGGCATGACCACAAAGGCGCTCGGGGAGACGATCTTCCCCTATCTGACGACCGTGGAAGGGCTGAAGCTGGCGGCGCAAACCTTCGATATGGACGTGGCAAAGTTGAGCTGCTGCGCCGGATGAAGATCAGGACAAGGACCGGAGAATGAATGAAGACTACGACCTGATCGTCATCGGGGCGGGCATGGCGGGCGTGGCCGCGGCCAACAAATGTGGCGCGGCAGGATGGCGTGTCGCCATTGTCGATGCGCTGCCCTACGGCGGCACCTGCGCATTGCGCGGCTGCGATCCAAAGAAAATCCTGCGGCGCGGTGCGGAAATCATGGACGCGGCACGGCTCATGCAGGGCAAGGGGATCGATCCCGGTGATCTGTCGATCAACTGGGCCGATCTGATGGCACACAAGCGTGGCTTCACCGATCCCGTGCCGGACAAGATGGAAAAGGGCCTGTCGGGCAACGGCGTCGAAACCCTGCATGGAGCCGCGCGGTTCACGGGAAGCAACACGCTGGAGGTCGATGGAACGGCATATCAGTCGGAACGGTTCCTCGTGGCCGCCGGTGCCATGCCCAGGCCGCTGAGCTTCACAGGGGCCGATCTCGTGATCGACAGCACGGATTTCCTCAACCTGGAGGCCCTTCCCAATCGGGTTCTTTTTATCGGTGGCGGCTTCGTGTCCTTCGAGTTTGCGCATATCGCCGCACGGGCCGGAGCCAACCCGATCATCGTGGATCGTGGCGCCCGGCCCTTACGCGGCTTCGATCCCGATCTGGTCGAAATGCTGATCGACCGCAGCGGCGGTATCGGCGTGGACCTGATGCGCGAAACCGAAATCGTGTCGGTCTCGGAAGCCAGTAGAGCATTCACTGTCGAGGTGAAGTCGGGCGATGAAACCCGAACAATCGAAACCGATCTGGTCGTGCATGGCGCGGGCCGTGTGGCAGCCCTGGCCGATCTGAATCTTGAGGCGGCTGGTGTTGATTACAGCGACAAGGGCATCGTTGTAGCCCCGCATCTGCAAAGCACGACGAACAGCGCGGTCTTTGCCGCCGGAGATTGCGCCGACACCGATGGCATGCCGCTGACGCCAGTCGCAGTGATCGAAGGGAAGGTCGCGGCCTCCAACATGCTCAAAGACACTCAGACCGCACCGGATTATGCCGGTATTCCTACAGCCGTCTTCACAGTCCCGGAAGTGGCGCGTGTCGGTATGTTGGAAAGTGAGGCAAGGGACGCCGGGTATGATGTCGATGTTCGGTTCACCGACACTGGCGATTGGTATTCGAACTACCGGATCGGCGAGACCTCTGCTGCCGCGAAGGTCCTCGTGGACAAGTCGAACGGCAAGATCCTCGGCGCGCACCTGTTCGGCCCGGAATACGGCGAACTGATCAATTTCTTCGGGCTGGCAATCAAGCTGGGCCTGGCGGCCAAGCAACTTAAGTCGATGACGGCGGCCTATCCAAGTGTTGGATCGGATTTGGGCTCGCTTCTCTGAATTTGAAAGATTTTTCGCAATAGACCCGATCCTCCTCGGAACGTATGTCTGGCCCGATGAAGACGGTTCTTATCTACTTCGCCGCTGCGCTGGCCGAAATTGCCGGATGCTTTGCTTTCTGGGCCTGGTTCCGGCTGGACAAGAGCGTGTTTTGGTTGGCACCGGGCATGCTGTCCCTTGCCGCTTTCGCCTGGCTACTGGCGCTCAGCCCCGCCGATCAGGCGGGCCGCGCCTATGCAGTCTACGGTGGCGTTTACATCGTATCGTCCCTGCTGTGGCTATGGGGCGTAGAAGGGCATCGCCCGGATCAATGGGATGTAGTTGGAGCGGTCATTTGCCTTGTCGGTGCGGGTATTATTCTCTGGGCACCGCGCAGTATTTGAGAGGCAGCCGCAGACGGGGTGAAGCGCTGAATCGTTCGATTAGATCGCCTTTTGGTTCACGCGTTCCGACAACTCGGCGCTGCTTTCCCTCCGCATCGCGGCTGCGATCAAGCAGGTTTTCTACCGCCCTCGAAAGCAGCGATACATCCTTTACGCAGCATCGGTCAAAGTGGGCTCGATGCGGTCATGCGGCGGTGCGGCAGGCCGTGTGACCATCCTGGCAGAGCGACATGGCACGCCCGGCCCTTTACTGCCATTCGATATAGTCTCGGCGCCACTATGTGGCGTCACCAAACCAGCCATTCATGTTCGTCGCAGCAATTCTTGGCCGGTGGAAGTCATTGATCTGTGACCTTGATACCGCTCGTCGCGGGTGCGGAATCAGCACAGCGGTTGCGAGGGCTGAAGAAGGTCGGGGGAGGTGCGGAGGTCGGCGGTGCAACGCATCAAGTGCGGCATTGTTCGGATGCATCCTGCCATTCGCAGCCGTAGCATAACAGCGAACCCAAAAACGATAGAAATCAGCGGGGTTCGTAATCTTCGCGAGCAATAGGCGGAAACGAGACCAGAACGCGCAGGCCCGGATGATTATCGTTCAGTGTCAACACCGCGCCATGCAATTCGGCAATCGCCCTGACCATGCTGAGTCCCAAGCCATTGCCCGGGGTCGTGCGACTCTTCTCGAGGCGATAGAAACGGCGGAAAACCTTGTCGCGTTCTGCTGTGGGGATGCCCGGACCATTGTCGGAAACCTGAAGCAGGGCGCTGTCATCCACCCTCGACAGCGTTACCTCGATCCGCGTACCTGATGAACAGTGACGCAGGGCGTTTTCAACGAGATTTGCGATCATCTGGGTCAGGAGTTGCTGATCGCCCTGAACCATCGCGTCCTGATCTTCGATGTCAAACCTCAGCGTTTGACCGTTTTCTTCGGCGACGGGGCCGTAGGCGTCTTCGATCCGGGCGAGGATCGGGGCAAGCGGGGCTGCGGTAAACCGACCTGACCGCTGACCGGATTCGATCTGCCCGATCCGCAGCAGGGCGTGGAATGTCTCGATCAGATCGTCGGCGATCTCCACGGCTTGTTCCGCATCTTCCCTGATCTCGGAAGTCAGGTCGGGCGCATTCAGAAGCACATCCAGCCGTTGTCGCAGGCGTTGCATGGGCGTGCGAAGGTCATGGGCGATATCGGCCGAAATCTGTTTCTGGCTTTCGACCATCTGCTGAAGCTGTGCGATGGTGCGGTTGATTTCATCTGCCATACGGGCAAGGTCATCGCCATCGCTGCCAGTGACGGGGACGCGTCGATCCAATTGCCCCAATGCCACTGATTTCAGCGTCGTGGAGATCCGGGTCAGCCGCCGTTCGGTTCTGCGGCCGACAATGACCCCGGCCAGTAAACCGGTAAGCAGCAAGAGGATAAAACCTGCAAGGAATCCGCGACCTAAAACCTCGCGCAGCTCTTCAAGAAAATAGGTGCTTGTGCCCAATGTCAGCCGGTTCGGGCCGAGCTGCGCCGAATGAAGCAGGTAGCCTGTCACATCGTCATAACGGGGCTTTTCGGCTTGGATTGCATTGACCGGGACGTAGCCGCTGCTGCCCTGCCAGTCGATGGCATCGACATTTCCGGTCAGAACGTTGCCATCCGCGTCCTGAAGCAGATAGATCCGATAATCCTCGAAATTGAACCCGGCAAATCCGCCAAGCTTTGCCTGAACCCCGTCCAGACCTTCGCTTTCGTAAAGATTGGCAAAACCGGCTGAATCGTCCGCAAGTTGGTCTAGTACCCATTCGCTGATTTCGCGATCCGCGAAGTGGTAGGTCAGACCAAAGACGAGGGCAGTGATGATGGCGTAAAGTGCGGCAAAACGCAGAGACAACCGCGCCGAGGTCGAGCGCAGGAAGCGAGACATGCCGCCGGCCCTAGCCATGCAGGCTATACCCGGCACCGCGGACGGTATGGATCAACTCGATCTCGAAGGGCCTGTCCACTTTGTTACGCAATCGACTGATATGGGTCTCGACGACGTTGGTCTTGGGATCGAAATGGAAATCCCAGACCGATTCCAGCAGCATCGTGCGGGTCAGTACCCGGCCGGCATTGCGCATCAGATATTCCAGCAGGCGGAACTCGCGTGGTTGCAGGTCCAGAGAAATGCCTGCCCGCGTGACCGTACGGCGGATCAGGTTCATTTCCAGGTCGGCCACCTGTAAGACGGTTTCCTCGGCTTTCAGTGGCGGCCTGCGAGTCAGCGCCGCCAGCCGCGCTGATAGTTCCTGAAACGAGAATGGCTTGACGAGATAGTCGTCCGATCCCGCCTCAAGCCCCTCGACCCGGTCGTCGATCCCGTCCATCGCCGAAAGGATCAGGATCGGCGTCTCGACTCCTGCGCCGCGCACGGATTTGATCAGGGTCAGCCCATCCAGACCTGGCAACATGCGGTCAAAGATCATCACGTCATAACTGTTGTCCAGCGCCGACAGGAAACCTTCGCGGCCATTGTCGCAATGATCGACCAGATGCCCCTGCGCCCGGAGGCTGGAGGCGATGTAGTCGGCCGTTTCGGCATGGTCCTCGACCACAAGGACGCGCATGGCTGCTGCTTTCCATATCTTGTCTGCCCGCAGGGATAGCCCGCTGTGCGTTTGGGTCAAGACGTCGGGACATTACGGATTGGTATAGTTCCGGCAACACCCCTGACAGATCGTTCTTGATAGATGGCGGCTGACACGAACCGTCAGCCTATCGAGCAGGACAAAATGACAATAATAGATGAGGCCCATGTGCCCCTCCACGCGGCAGTGGCCCGAACCCGCCCAAATGTGAGACCGACGCTGCGTGATATGCAGTTGGATGGCCCGACCCGCCGGTTTCTGGTGGCAGTTCTGACGGGATTCGGGCTCCTGCGGCTCTGGGCAATGTTTGCCGTACCTTTCACCGACACGACCGAGGCCCGTTACGGCGAAATCGCCCGCAAGATGGTTGAAACCGGGAACTGGCTGACACCGCAATTCGACTATGGCGTGCCGTTCTGGGGCAAGCCGCCGCTGCATACCTGGCTGTCGGCAGGGGGGATGCAGTTGTTCGGCGTGAACGAAGTGGCCGCTCGGTTGCCGATCCTGCTGACCGCGCTGGCGGTTCTGTTTCTCGTCTGGCTGTGGGTGCGTGATACCGTCGGGCGCAATACGGCGTTGGTTGCCATGGCGGTGCTGGCGACGATGGCGATGTTCTTTGGCGCTTCGGGTTTCGTGATGACCGACATGCCGATGGTTCTTTGCACGACGCTCGTCATGGTCGGGTTCTGGCAGGCGGTCGGAGGTGGCAACAGTCGTTGGGGTTATGGCGTCTTTCTAGGGCTGGCAATTGGTATGCTGGCCAAGGGGCCGGTGGCGGTTGTGCTGAGCGGCATTCCCTTGATGCTGTGGCTGGCCCTGACATGGAACTGGCACCTGCTGCGCCTGCTGCCATGGGCGCGCGGCATGGTATTACTGACAGCGCTGGCCGCGCCTTGGTATGTCGCCGCCGAAATCGCCACGCCCGGTTTCCTGCGCTACTTCCTGATCGGAGAGCATGTTCAGCGTTTCCTAACCCCCGGCTGGCAGGGTGATCTGTACGGGTCTGGCCATCGGGAAGCCAAGGGCATGATCTGGCTGTTCTGGCAGATGGCTGCCCTGCCTTGGAGCTTGGTTGCCACCTTGCTACTGACCCGCTTCGGCAAGACGGTCACGATGTTTCGACGGGATCGCTCGGGCTGGCTGGGTTATCTGTTGCTCTGGACGTTGTCGCCTTTGCTGCTGTTCACGCCTGCATCAAATATTCTTGCCGCCTATGTCCTGCCCGGCTTGCCGGCTGCAGCTGTCTTGCTGGTGGTGCTGTTCACGCAGGTGTTCGAGGCTCAACCGAGCCG
Organism: Paracoccus aerodenitrificans; assembly: GCF_027913215.1. Classification (GTDB taxonomy): domain Bacteria; phylum Pseudomonadota; class Alphaproteobacteria; order Rhodobacterales; family Rhodobacteraceae; genus Paracoccus; species Paracoccus aerodenitrificans. Next base: position 66,790 of record NZ_CP115780.1, on the reverse strand, counting down.
TGCAGCTCGAACAGGATTTGCCATCGCGACATCGGTAATCTTCGCTTTTTTCCTGGCGCTGACCTCGGGCGCGGCTTTCGCGCCGCAGAAGATCCGATTGAAATCCGACAAGGGGCTCGTCGCGGTCGCTAGCGCAGCGATGCCCGGTGCGCCGCTTTATATCCTCGGCGGGCGCAGCTACTCGGCCGAATTCTATTCCCAGGGCAAAGCGCGTGCCATCGATCTCGAAGACTTCGCGCGACTGGCCGGCAGCGGTGCACCGGTGGCTTTCTCGGTGCCTCCGGACATGGCGTCGGAGGCGGCGACATTGGGTCTTGAAAATCTGGGCAAATATGGGCGGCATGTCCTGTTTGTCACCCAGCCGACGAACGAGGTGAAATGATGGGCCGCATGCAGGATATCACTCGCGAAACGGCAAACATGACGCCACGCATGCTCGATTCAGGGCCATTGGCGCCCGATCTATCCTTTGTCATTCCGGCATATAACGAGGCAGAAACAATCGAGGAAACGCTGACACGGGTGTCGCGCAAGGCGTACAGGCTGGTGCCGCATTCCGAGATCGTTGTCGTCGATGACGGCAGCAGCGACGAAACGCTGGAACTGGTCACATCCGGCCAATGGGACCTGCCGGTTCGCCTGCTGCGTCTGTCGCGCAATTTCGGCAAGGAACAGGCGATCATGGCTGGGCTGCGTCATGCGACGGGCAAAGCCGTGGTAATTCTCGACGCCGACCTGCAAGAGCCTTTGCGCTATGTCGATACGATGCTGGAGCGCTACCGAGAAGGCTATGAGATTGTCTACGCCGTCCGCGCCCATCGTGATGATGAAAGCTGGTTGAAGCGCCGCTGTACCGCCGCTTTTTACCGCTTCCTGAATATCGGCAGCGAGGTGTCAATGCCTGCCGGAGCGCGGGACTTCCGGCTGATGGATCGAAAGGTGGTCGATGCGCTTTGCGCGCTGCCCGAAAGCAATCGCTTCATGAAGGGGCTTTATGCCTGGGTCGGTTTCCGCTCGCTTGCCATCCCGGTCGAGTTGCAGCCACGCGGCGGGGGTAGCACCAAGTTCCGCTTCCGCGAACTGCTGAGACTGGGCATGACCGGGCTGACCGCTTTCACCGACTGGCCGTTGCGCATGTGGACCGGCATCGGAATGATCCTTGCCATGCTGTCGATCTTCTACGGGCTGTTTCTAGCCGGCCGCACGCTGCTGCTCGGCCATGCTGTGCCCGGCTGGTCCACGCTGGCAGTGGCGATCTTCTTTTTCAGTGGCATCCAGTTGATGTCCATCGGTGTGTTGGGCGAATATCTGGCGCGGGTCTTCAGCGAGGTGAAAGGTCGCCCCGGCTATCTGATCGCCGAGGATGTCACGATTGCCGCGTCATCCGAATGCTAGGCGCGGTCGCGCGGTTCGCCCTGACCGGGGGCCTGGCGACCCTTGTCCATCTGGGCGTCGCGATCGGCCTTGTCTGGTTTGGCATGCTTCCGCTGATCAGCAACACTGTTGCTTTCCTGATTGCCTTCATGGTCAGTTTCTCTGGTCACCATCTGTTCACCTTCGCCGGACATGGTTCGTCCGCGACCCAGACTTTCGGACGATTCGCTATGGTGGCGGCAATCGGATTTCTAGCAAATGAAATTGTCCTGTTCCTATTGCAGGGCATCGGCTTGTTTCGTCTCGAAGCTGCCGTTCTGATCTCGACCGCCTTTGCGGCTGCCTGTACGTTCATCCTGTCGCGCACTTGGGCGTTTGCAGGGAGCGGTCACGCACGATAGGCCACGCCGCGCCTGCCAGGGGCATTGGTGATGGCAGAATCAACGGCGTCGCGAGATCACGCGGCGACTGATACAAGTCGAGCGTCGCCTTGAATATCTTCAACATTCAGCGGTGTAAGTCCGGCCCACAGCCGACATTCGCCAGGACGGTCATCGCTGCAACGCAGTTCCCCGAACCGGCCTTTCGTGACATCGCGCAGAAAAATTGGATACGCGAAGGTCAGCAGTAGGTAATCGAGGAAACCCGAAGTCCCGACCCAATTGCAAAGATCTCAGCCATCGGGTGTACTGGTCGGAATTTCCTGAAAAACCCGGGGACAGGTGTGAAACTTTTCGAGCAGAAAATTGAAGGCGTTCCGCAGTTCGTCAGCTACTTCGCGCCGGTCCTTGAGGTCTTGCGCGATCTTGGGGGGCGGGCGCGCCCGAAACAGGTCTTCCAAGAAATCGCGCAGCGACATGAAGTACCGGACGACTTCCTGAACCAGACCAACAAAAACGGGCAGCCGAAGTTCAACAATCGGGTTGCCTGGGCACGGTTCTACCTTGTTAAGGCCGGCTACCTCTATTCCCCGAAGCGCGGCATTTGGGCCCTGACCGATGCGGGTGGTTCCATCGAAATGACGGATGACCTCGCCGTCGAGATCTTCAGACAAGAGCATGCAGCACTCAAGGCTGATGAAGACGAAGACCAGGCACCGGAAGGCGATATCGTCCCGGAAGGCATCAACTACTGGTTCGTCGGTGCAGCATGGGACGAAGGCGACCAGACCCCACGCTTCCTTGGTGAAGGCATCTGGCAGAATGGCTATGACGACAAGTTCTCACATCTCGTGAAACAGATGAAGCAGGGCGACCGGATCGCGATCAAGGCGACTTACACGCGCAAGAACGATGTGCCGTTCGAGAACCGAGGGCGACCGGTCAGCGCCATGCGCATCAAGGCGATTGGCACGATTACTGGCAATCCGGGGGACGGGAAGACTGTCGATGTCGCCTGGGAAGAAGTCGACCCGCCACGCGAGTGGTTCTTTTATACCTACCGCACGACTGTCGCCAGGGCGCGCTTTGAGGACGACGACATGGCGAGGCAACTGGTGGCATTCGCCTTCGACGGAGAAAACCAGGACCTGGCACGGTTCCTGGCGCATCCCTACTGGGCCGAAAAGTACGCCGAGGACCTCGAACCCCTCACCCTGATCGAGGAGGAGGAGCAGGCGGACGGCGAGACAGATGCGCCTCCGATCGAGCCCTATGGCATCGACGACATCATTGCCGAGGGCGGGTTCTTGTCGCGTGGCGCGCTCGCGAAACTGATTGCACGCTTGGAGGATAAGAAGAACCTGATCCTTCAGGGTGCGCCAGGCACCGGCAAAACTTGGCTCGCGAAGCGCCTGGCAAAGGCGCTGATCGGGCGACGCACGCCGAAGCCCGAGCAACTGCGCTCGGTCCAGTTCCATCCGTCGCTCTCTTACGAGGATTTCGTGCGAGGCTATCGGCCCAGCTCAGCGGGTCTTGTGATCACCGACGGTGTGTTCCTGCAGGTGGTGGAGGCCGCCCGCGCCCAGCCCGACATCGCGCATTTACTCATCATCGAGGAGATCAATCGCGGCAACCCGGCTCAGGTCTTCGGCGAGATGCTGACACTACTCGAGAACACCAAGCGCAGCCGCGCTGACGCGATCGAGCTCGCCTACCGAAAACAGCCAGGCGAGCGCGTGCATGTCCCGGACAATCTCTACATCATCGGTACGATGAACGTGGCCGACCGCTCGCTGGCACTCGTAGATCTGGCGCTTCGGCGGCGCTTCGCCTTCATCTCGCTCGAGCCCATGCTGAACGATTCCTGGGCCGCATGGTGCGCGGATCGCGGGCTCGACAGCGACATGGTGGATCTGATCCGGGCGCGCATGACGGCGCTGAACGACGAGATATCCGGCGACAGGACTCTAGGTCAGCAGTTCCGCGTCGGCCACTCCTACATCACGCCAACCGAGCCGCTGGCCGATCCGAAGGGCTGGTTCAACGACGTGATAGAAACGGAGATCGGACCGCTGCTCGACGAATACTGGTTTGATGCGCCCGAGAGGGCTGCCGAAGCAAAGGCGCGGCTGCGCGACGGGCTCTGATGGCCTCCGAGATTCCGCTTCGCAACATCTGGATCTTGTTTCTCTATGCCGCGGATCTCGTTCAACTCCAGGGTCGATTCGAGCGCGATGTCGAGCAGGCCCAGGACTTGCCGGATCTCATCGGCCGCCTGATGGCCCACGTGGTCGAAGATCGACTTCACCGCAACCTGAGCCGTGGCTACCAGGCGCGGACAGCAGTTCTGCCGCGTGTACGCGGTCGCATCGACATGCTGGCGACAGAGGCGGGCCAGCTCATGGAGCGCGGTCAGATCGCCTGCCGGTTCGAAGAGCATGTCATGGACACGCCTCGAAACAGGCTGGTTCGCGCTGCGCTTGAACGTCTCTCTGCCCGAGTCTCCGCCCGGGAGACCGGACATCGTTGTCGCAGCCTCGCGGCGGATTTCGCGCGCGCGGGCGTCTCGGCGCGCAGGCCCTCTCGCGCCGAACTGGCGACCGACCAGATAGGCAGGAACGAGAATGCGGACAGAATGATGGTGGCACTTGCCCGGATGGTCTTCGATGGGACGATACCGACCGAAACCAAAGGGGCCTCGCTACAGCCCGGTGATGAGACGACCGAGCACCTGATCCGCCGTCTCTTCGAACGCGCCATCGGCAATGCGCTCCGTATAGCCCTGAAGCCAGAGGGGTGGTCCATTGCCCAGGGGCGACGCCTCGCTTGGCCTGTGTCCGGCACAACCCCAGGCCTGTCCGCGATCCTTCCTGGCATGCAGACCGACATCGAACTGACCCATCCCGAAACCGAACGTCACGTGGTCATCGACACCAAGTTCACCCGAATTCTGACCAGATCGAACCACAGGGACGAAATCTTGCGAAGCGGGTATCTATACCAGATGTATGCATATTTGCGTACACAGGAACACATGGAGCAGCCTCCCAGTCTGACCTCGGAAGGAATTCTGCTCCATCCGCAAGTTGGCGGCAGCGTTGACGAAACCCTGGTTATTCAAGGACACCCTATTTCGTTTAGAACGATAGACCTGACCGCGCCCACAACAGAGTTTGCTTCGCAACTGCACAAGACTGCTACTGCGCAAGCGCGGATCGGAATTTGACGGCCCTGAGCAGCCGTTCGCCAGCGTGGACATCGCCGCAGTGCGGCTTCCCCATACCTGACCTTCGTGGCACCTGCAGCATCGTTCAGGGCTTCAAGGTCAGCAGTGCGGGACTTTCCTGACTTTCGCTGCGACTGCGCGGTGTGAGGTTTGTGCAGTGGCCCCACAGCGATCCTGAGATCGGCGCCGTCAGGCAGCCTCGTAGCTGGAGAAGATTTCCGTCCTGCCATCTCCGAGGATCAGGAACACGTCGTAGGCTTCCCGCTCATCCTCTGGCCCCATGCCCGGTGATCCGTAAGGCATCCCAGGCACGGCGAGACCGACGGCATCGGGGCGCTCGGATAGCAGCCGTCGAATGTCGGCCGTCGGCACGTGTCCTTCGATCATGTAGCCCTCGATTTCGCCGGTGTGGCAGGAGGTCATGTTCTGGGGGATGCCGTTCTCGAGCTTGTGCCGGATCAGGAGGGTGCCGAAGCTGCGCTCGGTGGTGACCTTAAATCCGTTCTCTTTGAGGATCTCGATCCAAGCTGTGCAGCAGCCACAGTTCGGGTCTTTCAGAACGTGGATCGCGGGAGAGCTTTGAGACAGTCCGGCGGTCGGTGCCGTCGCGGCGAAGCAAGCGGCGGAGGCCATCACGGCGCGGCGGGTGAGGGTCATCAGGGTTCCTTTCAGGTCTTTGCGGCGGCGCGATCGGGGCGTGTCTCAGCGGTCAGATCGACGTGACCCGCAGGTTCAGGCGTGCCGGTAGGACGGAAGAACAGCAGCCGCAGGGCGTTCATCGTCACCAGCAAGGTGGCACCGGTATCCGCGAGGATTGCGATCCAAAGGCCGGTGATCCCGAGCACGGTAGTCACGAGGAATATCGCCTTGAGGCCGAGCGCAATCGCGATGTTCTGGCGGATGTTCGAAATGGTCGCACGGGAGAGGCGGATCTTGCCCGGCACATCGGTCACACGGTTGCGCAGGATCGCCGCGTCGGCCGTCTCGAGCGCCACGTCGGTGCCCGAGCCCATGGCAACGCCAACATGCGCGGCGGCGAGCGCCGGCGCATCGTTGATCCCGTCGCCGATCATCATCACGCGGGCCTCCGCCCTCAGGTCGCGGATCGCTGTCACCTTGTCCTCCGGCATCAGGTCCGAACGATGTTCGATCCCGAGCCCTTCAGCGATGGCTTGGGCCGTGCGCGGGTTGTCCCCCGTCAGCATGACCGAAGATATGCCGAGCCCGCGCAGTTGCGCGATAGCGTTCGCCGCATCGGCGCGCGGCTCGTCCCTGAGCGCGATGAGGCCCTGAGGCACGTCTTCGCGCAACACGATGACCACCGTCTTGCCCTCGGCTTCCAGCGCCGCCACGCGGGTCCGCAGGTCGTCCGTGAGTGCGCCGCGCTCGTTCGCCAGCCGCGGGGAGCCCACGATGACGGTCACGCCGTCGATGGAGGCTTCCGCCCCCTTGCCGGGAAGCGCGCGGCCGCCGGTGGCCGTCGCCGCGCCCACGCCTCGCCGCTCGGCTTCGGCGCAGATCGCCTGTCCGAGCGGGTGGCTCGCGCCGCTCTCGACCCCGGCGGCAAGCGCCATGAGGTCGTCGCCGCTTCCACTCAACACAGAGACATCTGTCACGCGGGGCCTGCCATGTGTGAGCGTCCCGGTCTTGTCGAAGGCGACATGGGTCGTGCGGGCCGCCGCCTCGCCATCGAGCCCCTGGATGCCCTTTTCGCCGAGCAGGGTTCTCTGGATACGCTTCGGCATCGAGCCTGCGCGCACGAGCCCATCCTCGGAATAGAAGACCTCCGCAGCTGCGGCACCAGTCATGCAGATCGTCTTTTGAAAGAGGATGCGGGTCTCGAACAGGTCGCCCTCAAGATCGCGGCATGTGTCCGGAATGAACTCATATGGGTTGCGCAGCAGGGCAAGCGTGCTGTCGATGCCCTTTGCGGATGGAATGCTGGACATCGATTATTTCCCCGTAACGTTTTCTTCTCGGTGGTTACGTTCGGGCTTGTTCTGCGCCGAGCGGAAGCTGTCCCAGAACAGCAGGGCCGCACCGCAGAAAATCGCCACATCCGCAAGATTGAAGGACGGCCAGTGGTATGTTCGGTAATGGAAATCCAGAAAATCCGGGACGGCCTGATAACGCAGCCGGTCGAGGACATTGCCGAGCGCGCCGCCGATGATCAGACCGAGAGCGGCAGCCGTCAGCCTGTCCGGCGCGCGCCACAACCAGATCAGCAGCCATGCCACGATCACGCCAGCAAGCGCGATGAGACCCCACCAAGGCACGATCCCGCCCAGCATACCGAAGCTGACTCCATCGTTCAGAACCCGCACGAGATTGAGAAAGGGTAGAACCTCGACGCCGCGCTCAAGCGCCGGTGTGTTCAGCGCAAGCGCCTTGGTACCCTGATCGAGGCCGAACGCCGCGATCGCGCAGAGCCCGCCCAGAACGCGGCTGTTCATGCCGCTGCCTTCAGATCGGCCCGCGCATCGCGGATGATTGCCCAAGACGAGTGCAGGAACAGTCCGGCGATGCCGAAGGCGACGATGAGGTCCGGCCAGGCGCTGCCCAGCCACGCCACGAGACCGGCGGCAACGACAACCGCCGCATTGCCGATGGCGTCGTTGCGCGAGAATAGCCAGACGGCCCGCATGTTCGCGTCGCCCTTGCGGAACCGCAGCAGCGGCAGAACGGAGATGACGTTGACGACAAGGGCGATCATGCCAAGCAGGCCCATTAGACCTGCATCCGGCGTCGTCCGTTCGAAGACTCGCACGATGGTCGTGCCGAGGACGCCAAGGCCGAGCAGGCCGAGGAAGATGCCTTGGATCAAGGCCGACCGTGCCCGCCAGGCGAGGCTCCAGCCGATGGCCAGCAGGCCAAGGAAGGTGATCGCGCCGTCGCCGATGAAATCGAGCGCATCGGCCTTCACGGCCTGCGATCCGGAAATGAAACCGCCGATCATTTCGAGGACCCCGTATCCCACGTTCAGGATCACGACGATCCAGAGGGCACGGCGGTAGGCCGGGTCCTGATGGGCGGGATTCGGCGGAATGTCTTCATCGCCCTCGATCCGGTCGAAGCCATAGCCTGTCACCGCGACTGCCTTTTCGATGTCCGGCAGGCGCACTTCGGGTGCAGTCAGTGTCATGATGTGCGTCGCGGCCGACACTTTCACATCGCCGGGCGCGACCCCGGCTGCCTGTGCCGCCCGCTCGATCTGCGCGGCATCCTTGGCGCAATCCATACCGGAAACCCGGTAACGGACGGGCGGGACATCTGCCGTCGATCCGGCATTTTCGGTGTTGGCCATGGTCGCGCTATTCCTGCTAGGATGAATCGAAGAACAACATATCAGCGAGGAGTGATATGGCGCAATTGGTCGATGACCGCAAGAGCGCAACCATCGAGCGACGGGCGAAGCTGTTCCGCGGCTTCGCGGACCCGAGCCGCCTGGCCATCCTCGGTGCACTTTGCAACGAGCCATTGGCCGTTCACGAGCTCGTCGAGCGGACCGAACTATCGCAACCCAACGTCTCCAACCATCTGAGGTGCCTGCTGGACTGCGGGCTTGTCGCCAGCGACCGCGAAGGGCGCTTCATCCGTTACCGTATCAGCAACCCGCGCATCACGGTCCTTCTGAACGATGTGGACGCACTTCTCGACGTGGTCGCAAAGGGTGTTGAGGCGTGTGACAATTATCGTGAGGCGTGAGTCAGAACGGACGGCCGGTCGACTCGGCGCAGATCGGTTGGAAAGATGTTGTCCGTGTGCAGGGTCCGACCGGAATCCTGCTGAGGTTCGACAAGCTGGCTTCGGAAGAGACACCATTCATGTATCACTGCCACATCCTCGAACACGAGGATGCGGGCATGATGGGGCAGTTTACGGTCACATAACAGGACCCCACCCGCTCGACACCGGGCGTCGTCAAGAGCTTACGTCTTCTTGCGGCGTTCTATCAGGTGCCGGTGTCGCCTTGTTGAAACGCATTACGGAGTATGTCTAGACCCGAACGGAGAACACCTCGCTAAGCTGCGGGTCCGCCGAAGCGGCCGTCCAGTCGCTCGGCAGCATTCGTCAAAAAGGGCTCGAGGCGGTCATGCGGCGGCGCGGCGTGCTGGACGCCCAGGCGAGTGGGTCCGCCCGGCAGAGACGGCCCGGAGCCGACCTTCAGTCTCGGCTCAGGATGCTGCAGCGCTGCCCGTCGAAGCCGCCATTCGCTGCGCTTGCGAACCCCGGCGGAGGCGGAAGGCTAGCTCTCGGCACCAATACTGTCTCAACCCTTCAAAGATTTGGGTGAGGCCACCAATCCTCTGAAATGGGTCAGAAGTAAGTCGGCGCGAGATATGGTCTCACCCCCGGCCCGAGACAGCACGAGTCCGGACCACAGGGCGTAAAGGCTGATCGCAAGCTGGCGTGTTGGAAGCTGATAGCTCAGCTCGAAGCGCGTTTTCAGCGTTTCCAGAACCGAGGCTAGGGCGTCATAGCTAGCGTTGCGCGCGTGAGCGCACTGAGCGGCGAAATCGGCGTCACGCTGCGCCTGCAATTGCAGTTCGATCGCCAACAGGGACCATTGTGTTTGCTCCGCGATGGCCGTGAGGTGCTCTGAAAACCCTTCCAGAGCGTGATCAAGCGTATCGCTTGACACCGATTTCACCAGAGACTGCAGCAGGGCCGCTTCGCGTTCGATATGACGTTCGAGAACCGAAAGCAAAAGGTCCTGTTTGCTCGCGAAGTTGGAATAGAAAGCCCCCTGGGAGAACCCGGCCCGCTCGCATACGTTTCGAAGCGAGGACGCATTGACCCCGCCTTCGGCGAACAGCATTTCAGCCGCATCCAGAAGGCACTCGCGTGTGCGCTGTTGCTGTTCCTGTCGCGACAGTCGACGGGGGGCATCTGTCATGGCGAGAGTCTTCTGGCTGTGGCTCTGGGATCAGCGGTCATTCGCTCGAGAAGCCTTTGCGGACGTTGCTGATCCAGCTCCCCAGGGCCTTCAGCGCGGCACCGCCTTTGGCGGCCAGAGTATCGACTTCGGCCTCGAAGGCTTCATCACGCTGGGTCTCGGGTTCAGGCAAGGGAGGCAGGATATGCGCATAATACGTCCGATCCAGCAACCGGTGCAGCAACCTCTCGCCCAGGAACGGCTTGCCGCTATTCAGGGCGCGCGCGCCCCTGAGTAGATTGCGGATGTCATACTGGGTTGGGCTGATGTCGGGCGCCTGCTTGGGAATGTTCAGCAATTTGTAGACGCCGATCCGGGCGGTGCGGATAGAGGCCTCCATTGTGAATATTATGTCGTTGCGGGTTTCGACGAATTGCCCGATCAGGCCCAGATTCGTGCATCCTTCCGGCACGACCCGGGGCCGGTCGCCGGCGGCGCGTTTCATGAATTGCGCCGTGATATAGGGCATCAGCGCGGTACGCACCTTGGTGTTGGCGACCACATCATCGATCTGGTCTTCAATCCCCAGATGATAGCAGAGTTCGCTGAGAATCTCGCGTCCTGTGCACTCCGGCAAGGCCTTGCCGACATGATTGCCCGGCTGGTCCATCAAGAGGCCATAGACCCACAAGACAAGCGTGTCTTCAGGTTGATCGGGAAAATGGGGCTGACGGTTGCACGTCACGTTCAGCAGCCAGTTTGAGTCCGTGAAGGTAATGATACCGCCTGTCACTGTGCGTCCCGAATACGGGTCATTGACCGAAAGCGTCTTGAGCTTGTCGACAAGCGGCGAGGGTTTGCAGGTCAGGGTGGCGGACTCCCAGATCGACTGGTCGGTGTCGCCATAGAATTTTTCGGGATGGCCGAACACATCAGATTTTTCCGCCAGGTTCCGCCAGAGCGTCCAGCCGCTGTCCTGGCCGGGCTCGTGGCGTCCGACCGTCAGTTGGGGCACAGTATCCAGATCGCCATAGGCCGTGTTCTCCGTCATCGAGCCTGTCAGCGCAAAGACAAGATCGGGTTCCCCAACCTCCAGTCGTTGCGGCTGACCTGCGACAGTGCAGACAATGCCTGTCACGGTCTTTTGGGCGCCGGTCTCGCTCAGCTCCAGATCCTGCACGCGCGTGCCGAACTGAAAGCGCACGCCTTTTTCGCGCAGCATGCCCGCCAGCGGTTTGATGAAGGTATCATATTGATTGTACTTGGGAAAAACGAGGGCTGACAAATCCCCGAAACCGTCAACGGAATCTAGGAAGCGGTGCATGTACAGCTTGGTTTCCAGAAGGCTGTGACAGTTCTTGAACGCGAACATGGAGCGGAACAGCGCCCAGAAATTGCTGCTCAGAAAACCTTCGGAGAAGTATTCCTCAATGGTTATATCATCGAGGTCTTCTTTTCTCTTAAGCATCAGACGGATCATTTCCCATTGCTGGGAGTGGGTCAGCCCCATATCAGTGAAATCAACGATTTCACCCTGATTGCGCATCAGACGCGCCTTGGAATAATTGGGGTCGTTGTCATTCAGCAGGCGGTATTCATCCAATACCGAATAGCCTTCAGGGAGCTCTACGGCTGGGACATCCTGGAACATGTCCCACAGCGTGTCATAGTTCCAGTTCATCTCCCTGCCGCCCCGGATAAGGTAGCCGTCTTCGGGGTTGCCGGCGCCGTCCATTGAGCCGCCTTCGATATCCATCTCTTCAAGAACGGTGATCTGGGCGGGCGGCATATGGCCGTCCCGGATTAGGTAAAATGCTGCGGCGAGCCCGCCAATTCCGCCACCGATTATCCAGGCTCTCCGGTCTTCCACGCCCGGCGTGGGGAGCGGGCGGTGCCGGGCATAGGGGCCAATGAAGTCGGGGGGCGGCAAGGTGTTTTTGGCCCGATGGCTCCAGTAGCCGGCTGTAGCGTCAGGTTCGTGCTCGAAACCATCCGGAGCGGTGGAAGGGCCGTAAAGGCCGGAGTGTGCGCCATGGGTCATGTGAGGCTCCGCTATCTGTATCTGGCCGTGTCAAACGTGACGACCTTGAAGACAATAGATAGTGTTCGATATTCAAATATCAAGTGATACGTGAAATGGTCGGATTTGGGTGACGGGCCAATCAGATGCGCTTGAGGTTGGCGACGAGATGGTGCGGGCGCTTGAGCTCCTCGTCCAAGCGGCCCGGGCTGCCGTCGGCGGCGATGCTGATGCTCATGGGACAAACCTCTCTTAAGCGGTGATGGCTGGCTGTGATCTCGGGGTTGGAGACTGATGCGACGCTGGCGGCAGCCGCCAAGACGCGCAGCGGGAGCCTGACCGTTCCGGACGTCGCGAATGCCGGACGATGCTTGCGGCCATTATCGCGATGGCTGCGGGTTGCACGGTATCCCGCCCTTCCCTCCATTGAAGATCTCGGCGATGTCGCCCGCGTCGAGCGTGCCTGCCGTCTCGAGAGCGTCTGCAAGCTTCAGAAGTCGGTTACGAGGAGCCTCAACGAAGCATTGCGCCATCTGCGTGGCCGCCTGGAGCCGCGCATCGACAAGGTCGAGGAGATCGCCGTCCCGCAGCGGCGGATGCCCCGCGAGATCGATGTTGCGGTGGACCAGCGGATGGTCGGCACCGAGGCCGAGATTGGTTTCCATGGAAAGCGCGATGCGGGTGGCTTGGGCGAGGTCCCTGCAGGCCGGCTCGCCGCTTGCCGCGATGATGGGATCGAAGACCGCCGCCTCCGCCGCATGGCCGCGGGGGCAGACTGCGATACGCTTCATTAGCCACGCCTCGGTCTGCACCTCAAGCGGCTCCTCGGTCAGGGGCATTCTCACCCGCAGCGAACAGTTGGCTCCCGGCCTTAGTATCAATCAACCCAGACCCGGCGGAGCAAGTCAGGCTGAATGTCCGCTCAGATCGTGAAAACGCGCGGTGCTCGCACCCGCGGCGAAGGTCGGCTCCCCGCCCTCCCCGACAAACAGGCGATGTCCGCCACCCTATCGCGCAACCAGCCTTTCACCATCCTCCTCTCGCAGCATCGCTTCCATTTCGTCCAAGCCATCGACTGCAGAGCGCATCTGCGCCTCATCAGCTACGCTCGCAGCTTCAGAATCCACGACGCCGCTGCCAAAATCCATCTCCATCTGGCGCTGTTCCTCGGCGATGACGGCTTGAACGACAGGCGCGGTCTTCTTTGGAGCGGCGTCGGCTTGACCTGACGGTTGACCATCGCCAGCCTGGCTCGCCCTCTCCACATCGGCTTCTGTTCCCCCTGGCCCATCCGACGGCGGCGTCATCGGCATGGCGCGCACACTCAGCGGCAGCGTGCCTTGCGATCCCCCTCCCCCCGGCTCTGGAAACGGCAATTCACCCGTCTGCGCCGCGTGGATCGCCTTGAACAGCCGGTCGTCAAAATACTGAATCCGCTTTGCACGGACCGGCATCTGCGCATCGATCACCATGACGATCTCATCGAGCGGCAGGCGGCGCGCCTCGTCTTCAGGGAGCAAGGAGCTTTCTTCGGTCCGGGTCGACTGGCTGCGCCCTTCAAAGGGGTTCTTGCCGATAGACTGGGAGCGCGTGATGACGGTCTTCGTGGTCTTGCCGACCGCCTTGCTCAGCTCCTCGACGGTTTTTTCATCGGAGGGCGTCAGGTAGAGCTTCACGCCCGCATTCCCCTGCAAGGCGCGGCGGGTGTTTTCGCCGTAGATTTCATCGAGGGCGGGGATGGTTTGGGTGACAACGGCGAGGTGACCACGATAGGTGCGCAGCGTCTCGATGCTTTCGACCACGATGGGCATTTTGCCGAGACGATTGAACTCGTCGAGCATGATCATCACCGGCCAGGGCTCATCCGGCCCGGGGTCCTTTTCCTGCATGGCCGAGAGAAGGTCAGAGAAGAAGAGCCTGATCAGCGGCGCGAGCGGCTTCACCATCAGCGGCTGGACGACGAGGTAGACGGAGAAGGGCTTCTTGCGGATCGTGCGGAAATCAAAGTCCGACACCGCCGTCGCCTCATCGATGGCCGGATTCTGCCATTGATCGAGCCCCGAGGTCATCAGAAGCGAGACGTAGGAGGTCAGCGTATCGTTGTTGGTCGAAGCGAGCCGCGTGAAGATCAATTTGGCGGCCCTGTTGTCGACCTCGTGACCCCGCGCGAAGTATTCCTTCTGCTTGTTCCCGCCCGAGGCGGCGATGCGGTAGATTTCGCCTAGGGTCGGGCGCTTACGCTGGAAGGCCAAAAGCCCTGCGGCGACGAAGAGATCGATCCCGCCCTTCAGGAGACCCTGAACCCGGTCATTGTCGCTTTGCAGGAAGAGCGTCGCCAGGAGCTGCAATTCCATCTGCTGGCGCGCGGGATCCTTCAATTGATAGATGCGCAGGAGCGGATTGTAGCGATGCGTGCGCTTGCCCTCCCAATCGGTGGGGGCAAAGCGATAGACCTTGTCGCCTTGGGCCGCACGGTGGCGGGCCGTGGCCTCGAAACACTCCCCCTTCACATCGAGCGTCACGGCGGAGCCTTGCCAGGTCAGCAGGTTCGGAATGACGAACCCGGAGGTCTTGCCCCGGCCCGTCGGCGCCACGATCAGCGCATGCGGGAAGACCTTGGAGCAGATGTACTTGGCGCGGGACTTCGGGGAACCGAGCTTGCCGAGGATGAAGCCGGTGCCGGGCGCGCCGAAAAACCCGTTGGCCTTCATCTCGCGCGCACTCTGCCAATGGGTCTGGCCAAAGCGTGTCAGGGCGGACCCCGAGAGGGCGAGGCTCAGCATGAGGCCGGCGGCAGCGAAGCTGCCGATGATCAGGTGAATAAGTTGCGCGTCCTCCGGGCGGCGATCGAGGATCGCAAGATAGTTCTGCGCGATATAGGCAAAGTCGATCTCGGCGCCGAAGCCGAGATCCTGGTAAGTCAGCACCGCCGAGGCGATGGTATAGCCCATGGCCCCGGTCACCAGCGTCACAAGCAGGACGCCCGTGGCGATCCGCGCTTTTCCCATGGCGGCGCTCAATGGACCTGACCCCGCTCGGTCTCGCCATCCACGTCTGTCGCGCGGTGTTTTTCGTATTCGGTGTCGGCAAGATCATCGACCACCTGGCGCAAGGCCTCCGTGTTGGCCGTTGCTGCATCCGATTGCAGGTAGACCTTGGCGACATAAAGCCGGTCGAGGCGGTCCTCGAGAACCTTGTCCAGCGCATCGGCATCGCCGGATGTGAGCCGCTCAAGTTGGCGGTCATCCAGCACCCGCGCGATCTCCTCGCGGAAGGCGTCCCGCTCCGCCTCGGTCTCGAAGGGTGCGGACAGCTCCCCGGCCCGCTCATGGTCCAAAACACGCGCAATCTCGCTTGAGAGGCGGTCGGCACGGTCAGACTGCGGCGCAGTTTCTTCGGGGGTTGCGAGGACGTCGTCGCGCGTTCCAAACCCGAGTTCGTCGCGCATATCGGTTTCGCGGCGGACCTGATTGATGGCCTCTGTGTCGCGTATCTCGACGACGGCGGCATAGGTCGCGCCAAGCCCGCGGGCGAGGTGGGACGGCATGTCCGGATAGCGCGCGCGCAAGTCATCCGTGACAGCATCTGCAACGGGCACGCGGAGGTCGCGCCCCTCCATGATCCGGTCGACATCGCGGGCGATTTCGCCGGCGCGGGCCGCATCGGTGATGGTCTCCCTGTAGGGCTCAGACCGGTCGATCACATCGCCGGGACGTGCGAGCAAGTCCGGGTGTGCCTCGAGATATGCGCGCTGCTCGGTCTCGATCCGGCGCTCCGCCCTTGAGACAACCTCCCAGTCCCGGTCCTCGATCTGCTGCGCTGTCAGGCCCTCTGCGCGCATCTCCTGACGGATTGTCCCTTCCATCGCCCGGACCGCGCCCTCATGATAATGGAACCGCTCGCTGACCGATTCCGCTTCCATGACGCCATCCCGGCGCAGCACGTTCTCGCGCTCCAGAAGCGTGCCGAGCGCGACATGCACATCGTTGAGACTGTCGCGCGCCTGTTCCAGATCGGCGCGGCGCTCAAGGTTGAGATCGCGCGCCTCGGCCACCTTGGAAAGATCATCTGCGATCCATTGATGCTCGAGCGCTGCATTTGAGGCGCCCGTCTCGATCCGGGCCACCACTTCCGATGTGCTGATCCCGGTGCCGTGTAGTGCCGCGTCAATCCGCGATCTCAAGTCGGGCGTAGCCAGACGCGCGAGCTGGCTGGCGTCAATATTGGCCTCGGAATAGATCCCGCCCTCCGAGGGGGTCTCTGACAGCGTGGATGATCGCAAACCGAGAGGCTGCATGTGCTGGACCTGCGTCTGGATCTCGATGAGACGTTTTTCCAGCACGGGACGTTCCGCGTCAGACTTCTCGGCGATCATGCCCTGCACCCGCGCCAGCTTCTCCGCATAGAGGCTTCTCAGATCCTCGAAACTTTGATCCTCGGCCATATACACATCTCCTGTTCGGTCCACCTGCCCGCCATGCGCCAGCACCTCGCCTGCGCGGAAGAGGGCCGCGGCAATATCCTCGCGGGCCTCGCGGGAGGCTTCCGCGGCAAGCGAATGGTAGACAGTTCTGGTGTTGGCGATCTGGGCCAGCGTTCGCGTCAAGTCGGCCCCTACACGTTCCCGCTCGCGGGGCGCGCGACCCTCTTCTTTCGCCGCATAAACCTCGCGGGTAGGGGCCGGGTAATGCACAACCCCGCGCTCCACCCGCCGTGTGGCCTCTAGGCGCACACCATACTTCTCCGCCTCTTCGACCATGGCGAGGCGGAAGTCGTCATAGTTGAAGCGATGGTTGCGCCCCAGAAAGAAGAACTCGCCTTCCTGCGAGCGGCGGTTCAGCACCAGATGCGCATGCGGGTGATCGCGATCCTCATGCACCGCGATGATGTAATCGAAATGACCTTCGTCGGTTTGGAAGACCCGCTCGGCCACATCCGTCGCGATGTCACGCACATCCTCGCCGCGCGTGCCGATAGGGAAGGACATGAGCATATGGGTGGTCTGGCCCAGCTTGGGTTTGAAGCCCGCATCCCACCGCTTGGCGAAGCGCTCAGTCAGATCCTTGATGTCACCCGCCTCGAGCTTCGCCTTGCCATCCAGGAACCCGCTACTGTCCACGATATGCGTGGACTTGGTGGTGAGGTAATCGAGCTGGTTCATCAGCTGCGATTTGGTATGCGTGCCGCCGCCCCGGATCGCCTTGAAGACGGCTGGCCGATGCCCTGCCGCCGCGCGCACAAGCTGGCTCTGCTTGGCGACATGCAGCCCCTGCATCGAGCCCCGGATCCGGCTCCAGCCATCCCGGAAGACCTCGCCCGTGACGGCATGGACGGCATCATTCAGCCGCATGGGCAAACTCCCTCAGCACGGCCGTGGCCTCGAGCTGCATCGCGTCTCGACGGCGGCGCAGAAGCAGATCGATCTCGTCCGCGGAATCGAGAATGAACCGCGCCAGCCCGCGCATCTGCGCAAGGCGCAATTCGGTGAACTCGGCACTCGTGCCCCCCACGGCCCCCTGCCCCATCCGGTTGGCCCGCGTCATCTGCTTGGCGATCTGCCCGACCCCATTGCCGACCTCGTGTAGAGAGGCGCGGTAGCGCGCCATCTCTGCTGCCATCTGCGCGTCTGGAACGAACACCCCGCCCGCCGCCTGAATGAGCCGCCTGAGCCCCTCGGCACGGCTCTCGATCCCCGCCTTCGCCAACACCTCGTCGAGCGCCGCCAGCTCCGCGGCCGTCACTTTCACACTGACCGCTGAGACCGGAATTGCGGCATCCGTCTGGCGCTCGGCATCGGCTTTGAGCGTGTACTGGATCGCCCGCACCGAAACGCCAAACCGTTCCGCCAGCACTGAAGTGGAAACGCCTTCCGCAGCTTCGCGAACGATCTCCATGCGGTCCGCATCTGTGAGACGTTTTGAGCGCGACATGCGAAGAAAGACCCCCTATTTCCTGCCACCTTCCACCAAGGCTGCCCCTACCTTACGATATTATACCAAGCTGTCAATTATATACTTACGTCGCATCCAGGCTCAGGCAGCCTTGGTGTCCGCTTCACGCCGCGGCCCGCAGGGACGCGGCTCTGCCGCCCTCACCACCGGGCGACCCACCTGTCCTAGGGGTCCCGTCCGCCAGCCCCGCCCGAGGCTCTGGCCGAACACGCATGTGTTCGGACGGAAGCGCGGGCGGGCGCAAACCTCACCGACAGGGCGGACAGGCAGGGTCAAGGAGGGCCAGATTTGGCTTGCCAAATCTCTGCCGCAAAAACCGGGAGGCCCTGGCCGATAGGTTTTTGTGGATGGCCCCCTTGAGGCTGACTGGCCGGTCTGTCGCGGCCTGATCATTCCGGGCGGAGTGCGTCCGTTGAACGCGTAGGGACCGGCATCCCTGGAACAGGGATCGGGCCGCCCCAAGATCGTCCTGGGGCGGCCCATCCTCGTCAGAGGATTCAGTCCTGGGGATCCTTCGCGCTCGGCGGGAACATCACCAGCTCCGAGACCGCGACCGGGAAGTCGAGCTTGAGGCTGAAGAACTCCGATCCATCCCCGTTGCGGGTGTTGCGGAACATCGCACCCACGCGCTGAAAACGGGTGCGCTCCTGGCCATCGGTGTCGGTGAACTTGACTGGGACGGTGGCGACGTAGTGGTTGGTCATTTGGGTTACTCCTTGTTGCGATGGGGATCACCCGGCACGGGGGCAAGAGGCCCGGTCGCAAGCGCAAATGCGGAGGGTCCGCGGCCAGCCGTGGAAGCCGTATTTGTGCTTGCCGAAGCGTATGCTGAGGGCACGATTGGGCCGACCCCGTGCGATCCACATCTATAAGCAAAAAGGAGAGACCCGGTTGACCCTTGCCATCACGCAGCCGCCACCATCCGCGTCCGCGTCCCGCCGATCCTGGCCGGGGTGCTGACGGAGCCCGCCCGCGTGGATGCGATGTTCCGAAACACCACCCGAGGGACGCGCAAGTCTTTAGCCTCAAGTGCGACGTTTCGAGCCTTCGTGTCTTGCGATGCTGACGATGTGCGTGAGGTGCGCACCATCCCGAGCCCATACCGATGCGGATGGGCCGCACTCTGACGGACTTGGTAGAGGGATAACGGTGCTGGCTGCCGCAGACTGCCGATCACGCGTGACCGATCGCACGCGCCATGAGACATGACGAAAGGGCCGCGCCAAGCGCGACCCCCTCTCTTCAATCCTGCGCAGTCTTCTTCGCCGGGTCCGCAACCCGCATGACCGTCAGGCCTTTCGCTTCCGCCTTCTGCCCGAGGTTCAGCGCGACCCCGTTGCGGTAATCACACTCCCAACCCGTCGAGGATTAGTTTCGTCTCAGGCATCCGCTTCAGCGAGTTGCCGATGTGCTCGCGCCAGCGTGGGCCAACCTCCAGCGCAGTGGCATAGGCGCGGGCCAGATCATCGGGCCGGTCCTCGACCATCGCCGCGATCAGGAAAGCCGCCTGCTCGCGGTCCTTGGCAGACTTGAGGCTCCCCGCCCCGTCCCGCCGCCGATCCGCGATGATCAGTTTATGGATCGCGTATCTCTCCGGGCGCGGCACTTGCACCAGAACGCCGGAACGATAGATCGCCGCCGCGTGGATCGGTTCGGCAATCAGGAAGTTGAGATAGTTCAATCCTTGGGCATTCACGCCCAATGCTGGCAGATCACGAATGGTCTCATCCCCGAACGCCGGTGTGAGGAACTCGACCAACTGGCCACTGCCACCCTGGGCCCATCGCCAGGTCCGGCCTTGGTCAAGGGCCGGTAGGGGATCAAATTTGAGCGCCGAGAAGGTCTCCGCCAGACCCGGGTCAACCTGATCTTGCAGCGCCACGCTCAGCTTTTCGAACTGGGCGATGTCGATGTCGCCGGTGTTGGCCATACCGCCAATGGGCAGACGGATACCAAGCTCGCCTTCATAGAGGCGAAACGCATTGGTTCCAACGATGGTGCCACCCAAACGGAAAGTCCCGGCTGCCGCCATCGCCGACAGGATGGACCCGGTTGCCCGGTCGGTGGGGGTCATGCCTTCGGCGCGCAAGAGGCGGACAAGCCGAGACCGTTCCGCCTGCCGATCCTTGGCGGTCGAGCGCAGCTCCTCAATCCGGTTGATACGTGCACGCGTCTCGTCACTGTCCTCGCCGATATAGATGAACCGCATCTCGGTTCCGACGCGCCGCGCGGCATACCAATAGGCCTTGTCGCCGCGCTCTTTGAGCGTCGGCTTGCCTTCAACACCGGACAAGGCGTCGTCCTTCAAAAGACGTACCAGATCGGTGTAGGCGCTCATCGCGATGCTGCTGAGTGGGGTCATGCCAATCATTTCCAAGTTTTGCTTGGCACGCATATACCTATCAAAACAGGAAATTGCTAGGCAAAAGGTTCTTGGAGAATTGCCACGCCCATGAGAAACGACGAAAGGGCCGCGCCAAGCGCGACCCCCTCTCTTCAATCCTGCGCAGTCTTCTTCGCAGGGTCCGCAACCCGCATGACCGTCAGGCCTTTTGCTTCCGCCTTCTGCCCGAGGTTCAGCGCGACCCCATTGCCGCCGAAGAGTACAACCCCCGTCGCCGCGAACTTGTCGTCCAGCATCTCATCGTTGCACTTGAACGGTGCCGCCCGCCCATGCGCGGACCAGCGCGGATCGAAGCGCGCCTGTGCTATCCCGCGTGCCCGGGCCCACCGAGCCGCAATCATCTCTGCCCCGTGCTTGCCACCCTTGTGGCAGAGGAAGATCTCCTGGTTGCGGTTCTGCTTGATCCGTTCGCGAACCTTGTCGAGCGTGTTGAAGATCACATCGACATCGGTCCAGTCGGTGGCGCCTGAGACGATCAGGGGCACCCCCTCGACTTTCGACTTCTCGGCAGTCTCACGGTCGTGCTGTTCAAGGAGCTGCCGTGCCTCGAAGACTGCCCCGGTCTCCTGCGCCCGGACGCTTGCGCGCGACCCGGCTGCCGGGATGAAAGCGTGGCCCGTCTCGATCTCGTAGCATTCCGCCGCCGCCTCGCTCATCACCTCGATGGCGCCGACAATCTCGCGCAACTGCAGGAAGCGCGCCTGCGCCTCTTCGAGCGCGGTCTCAGCGATCTCCGATCCGTCGTGGGATTTTGCCAGCGCGCCGATCTTGTCGGCGGTGCGGTCGACCTCCTTGCCAAGCGCCACCTTGCGCCGCTGCAGGATCGTGGCGAGCCCATGGGCCAGCGGTTCGATCTCTGCTTCAAGCCCAGTCCCGCGCAGCTGCCCGAGCAAAGCCTCGAAGCTCTCGCGGATGATGTGGTCGGTCAGGATGTGATCCTCGGGGATCGGGAGTTGTGCATCCTTCTCGGTCAGCCCGAAAAGCTCGATGGTCTCGTAGGTGTTCGCAGTGTCGTAAGCCATGTCTGGTCTCCAGTGTTCGGTTTCTAGGCCACCACGTGAGTGCGGGGGCATGGCCGAATGCTTGGTTTCCGAATCTGCCCGGGTCAGGGACGGCGCAGCCGCCGGCTTGCCGGGCGCAAAAGTTTTCCGTGCACAACACCCGACACATGCGCGGCCTCACGCACAGGACCGCCCCGCACCACTGGCCCCGCCCTCGCCGAAAAGTTTTGCGATCCTTGACGCGGGCTGATTTGGGGGCCATCCGGAGGATATGCTTCCGCACTCATGTGTGTGTGTTTTGACGGTAGGTTTGACCGACCCGAGCAGGCAAACGGCCCGACCGGACGCGGGAGACGGATGGAGTGGCGGGATCGTTTTGCTCTCAAGCAAAACAGACCAAAGCGCAATCCGGCGGAGCGGCCGGGGAGGAACGTGCTCGCGAGGCGGGCAAACCGGGATGCCGGGTACGACGCCGCGGTGAGGCCGCATGGCCGAATGCGCGACGGACCGAAGGGCCGTTCTCCCCTGCGACACGCGAAGCCGAGCAGGGGAGGCCGCAAGGCTCTGGCCACGGTTGATGTGCAGGGACTACGCTGCCGACTATAGGGATTGCTTGTCCAGGCATTCGACGTGATGGGCGGGGAGTAGACGTTCGCTGCGTTCTGAACGAACGGCAGCAATGCGGACAAAGCGGACTTCCGACGAACGGCAGCTTTCGGTGCGCGACAGAAACGATCGTTATCGCCGGTGACAGAAGCGTATGGGTTTTGGCACGCTTGGCGCTTCATCGACAGTTCCAGGCTACCGCTTTGCGAGTAGCAGTGCCTCTGCCTTCTGGACGGCGGGCATTGCCTTCTCGACCAGATCACAACCGGCGTGCGTCAGCTGAATAGGCTTGGAGCGACCGTCGCCTTCTCCTGCCGGGCGCGAGACGAGCCCGCGAGCCTCCATGCCTTTTAGCAACTTTGTCAATCCTCCCGAAGACATGAGAATCGCATCGTAGAGATCGGTCGGTGTCAGAATATGGGGAGGATCATGCGACCTGAGCGCAGCCAGAAGTTCAAACTCCGACCGGGTCAGGCTGAAAGCCTTAAGAGCCGTCTGTGCAGCTTCCTGCAATAGCCTCGTGCGACGCGTGAGCGACATTACTTCGCGCGTCTGATCGGCAGATACGTCCGGCCAGTTCCTGCGCATTCTTTCCACGATCTCTTCGATGCTGTCGGTCATGCCGGATTTGTAGCTGGTGAAGAAATATCTTGCAAGAAAGATAGTGCGCTCTATATATCTTTCCAGAAAGCTAAATCATGCAAGAAGGAACCGAGCCATGAACACGACATCCGCCAAACGCCTGGCCCTCGGCTATGCAGCCGCGTCCGCTGTTGCCCTCGCCGCCACGTTAGGCTCCGCTACGGAGGTGCCAGAACCCGTCCAGACGCTGGAAAACATCGCGGCCAGCATCGACGCGACCAATGACGGGGTCGTCGCTGCTGCGGAGCACCGTGACTTCACCGAAGTGGCGTTCCTGTCCATGGACAGTGACGAAAGCTACACAATCGATGGCGACGAGTTTTTTGCCTGGGACATGGGCTTTGCCCATCTCGCCGATGAGCGCGGCAAAGCGAGCGCCTATGCGCAGGCAAAACTGGACGTCTTCGCTGTTTGGGACGGCGACGGAGATGGTGTGATCAGTTCCGCGGAAGCCCGGGAACAGGCTCTATGGGAGTTCACCAACGCCGATGCGGACGGCGACGGCCAAGTCAATGCCCGCGACCTCGCGATCGGATCGCCGACCTTCGCCACGCTGTTGAGCTTTGTTTGGGTCTAAGGGAGTTGAGACAATGGAACGTGCGCAAAGAAATGGCTATGACCTTCTCGCCCGCGTCAATCACTGGGTGGCCGCCGTCGGCTTCATGGGGGCGCTCGGCCTTGGCCTTGTCATGGCCTATGGTGGCCTTGACCGCGAAGCGGTCGGCGGTTTGATGGACTGGCACAAGGCCCTCGGCGTCTTTGTCTTCGCCTTTGGCCTCTGGCGTGTCGGCTGGCGAATACTTCAGGGCTTCGCCGCGGACCATCTGTCCACGCCTGTCTGGCAGCGCCGCATCGCCCGCGGTGTCCATATCGCCCTCCTGGCCGCCATCCTGCTCATGCCCCTCAGCGGCATTCTCATGACTGTGGCCGGTAGTCGGGAGCTTCAGGTGTTTGGCGTGACACTCTTGCCGTCGCTGGGTGAGATCGCCTGGCTGGATGCACTGGCGGATTGGATGCACGGGACGCTAGGATTGTTCATAACGGGGGTTCTGGCGCTTCATATCATCGCGGGCCTGAAGCACCTGTGGTTGCGCGTTGCGCGCGAAGACGAGCCTATGGCTCAGCAAATCTGAAAGGATCGGGTAATGACTATTCATCACGACAATGGCCATCACGCCCACGACGCCGGTTTTGCGGACGACCTGCAGAGAATGCTGGGTCGCCGTCGGGTCCTGACCATGCTCGGCGCTCTTACCGCGGGCGTGGCGGCCGCACCCGCCTCGGCACTCGACTGCGTTGCCCTTCCATGGGAGACCGCCGGTCCCTATCCCGGGGACGGGACCAATTCCAAGGCCGGTCAGATCGTCAATGTATTGACGCAGGAAGGCGTGATCCGGGAAGACCTGCGGGCCTCCTTCGGAGCCTTCTCCGGAACGGCCGATGGCCTTCCTCTGGACATCGAGCTGACTTTACAGGATGCAGCTTCCTGCACGCCGCTCGCGGGCCATGCGATCTATGTCTGGGCCTGCGACACGACAGGAAACTACTCGCTCTATGATATTGTCGACGCCAACTACCTGCGCGGCGTCGGCATCAGCGATGAGAGCGGTCTCGTGCGGTTCACGACGATCTTTCCCGGCTGTTATGATGGCCGCTGGCCGCACATTCACTTCGAGGTGTTCACGAGCGCGGAAGCCGCGGTGAGTGGGGAAGCCTCTGTACTGACCGCCCAGATAGCCTTGCCCGAAGCCGAGTCCGCAGACGTCTACGCCGCCGACGCGCGCTATTCCAACGGCACGCGGAACCTCGGCCGGATCACGCTGGCCAGCGACAATGTATTCGCGGACAATACCGAGGCGCAGATCGAGCAGCAGACATTGAGCCTGACCGGTGACCCAATTAGCGGCTACCGCGGAACGCTGACCATCCCGATAGACTTCACTGCCGAGCGTGGCGCAAACATGGCACCGCCGCCAGGCGGAGACCGCGGAGGTCCGCCTCCTCAGGACAATTGACCAAAGCGAATACGAAAGGGGTCGGGCGCAGCAAAGCGGCGAAATCGGTGGTTTTAGAACGATACTTTTTGGCTCAGCTTATGCAAAGCCTTCACGGATCAACGAATGCTCGCTATTGGCAGCGGTTCTGTTTGGCAATCTGATTGTGGGAACTGCTCTGGAACGCAATTTCACAGAAGCAGAATCGTTCCCAACAAAATCGGTGCAGCATCGAGATCGGAAACCTTGACCAGCCGCGATGATGTCACGGCTGGCTCTTGTGCCTCAGGCGACGGCCTGTTGCACCTTTCTGATGCGCGTCGGCAGGCCCTGACGGATGCTGGCGCCGCTGATCGGCTCCAGCCAGGTTCCGGCAACGCGGCGCGTGGGGTCGGCAAAGCCGAGCGCGTTCAGGTTCACGCCGGCGCCGACCCAAGGGTTGCCCCCATAGGATTGCCCGTCGATCACATGCTTGCCCGCGCCCAGTTCGCTGTGACCGAACCCGTGTTCGATCCCCAGCGCACCGCGCATCACCCCCTCGCTGACCAGCGCCACGCCGATGACGCGGCCGCCGGGGCTTTCGATTTCGATGGTATCGCCATGGGCCACGCCCGCACGGCGTGCGTCGTGGGTGTTCACCATCACCGGGTTGTTTGGCTTGATCATCCGCAGCCGGTCCAGCCCCGCCGAATAGGAGTTCATCATGTTCGACTTGAACGAGAACGCCAGCAGCGGCCAGTCATCCTCGGTGAACACGTCGCGCATCGGTGTGCCGTCCGACAGTGCGGCGCGGCGGAATTCGGGCACACCGCGGTGGCGCCGCCCGGTTTCGCTGTCGATGGCGGTGCCGACATCCTCATTGTAAAGGCACAGCGTCCGCGCCCAGCGATTGCCGAGCTTTTGGCCGTCATAAGCCTGATCGAAGGTCTGGAACCGCCCGCCGCGCGAATAAAGATGCGCGACCGCGCCGCGTTCCTCGACCGGCAGCGTGGCGTCGATTTCGGGCATCAGACGGGCAATGCCGCCAAGCGCTATGTCCTCCGTGCTGGCATCGGGCAGCCTTTCACCCTGATAGGCCACGTTGGCCGCGGCGCGAAGGAAGAAATCCTCGGCCCGGTTCAGGTCATGGGCGAGACCATCCGCCCCCTGGATTGTGCCTGCACCGAAACCGGCAAGGTTCAGCCGTTTGGCCACGGCAATAAAGAAGCTTTCCATGCTCACCGGATCGCCCTCGGCGGTTCTGGCCTGGCGCGGCTCGACCACGGGCCAACAGGCGGTCGTCATCTTGGTCAGGTTGCCCGACCACGCCCCGGTAAAACCCCAGACCTCGTACATCACAGAGTCCGGGAAGATATAGTCGGCGTAGCGATTGGTTTCGTTGATGAACCCGTCGATCGACACGTAAAGCCCCAAGCGTTTCGGATCGGCCAGCTTGTCGGCGATCAGGTCGTTGAGCCCGGCCTGTCCATATAGCGGGTTTGCCATGACGCCGATCACCGCCTTGATCGGATAGGGATAGCCATCGAGCGCCGAGGCCAGATGTTCGGTCAGCACCGGCGGGGCCAGCTTGCGCCACGGAGCGTTGGATGGGTAGGGGTTCTCGCCTGCCGCGACACGGCGCTTGTATTCCGACGATTTTTCGTAAGGAAAGCGCGAGCGCGACAGGAATACGCCCTTGGGTTTGCGCATGCCGTCGAATTTGGCCAGGTCATAACGCGGCCCGTCGCCGAAGCCGTTGAAGCTGCCGCCGCCATGGGCCGCGCCGCCCTTGTGGTTCATGGAGCCAGCCAGAAGGTTCAGGATCTGGATGCCGAAGGCCGCGTGGAACCCGGTGGCCGACATCATGCCGCCATGGCAATCGACCACGCCGCGTCGGCCTGCGGCCTTGAAGCGCTGCGCGATATCGACGATCCGCGCCTGCGGTATGCCGCATTCCGCAGCCAGATCAGCCAGCGAATGCTCCTGCGCCGCTTCGCGCAGGATCAAAAGACTGGACCGGACGGCAATTTCAGTGCCATCGGGAAGTGTGACCGTGTCATCGACGAACAGATCGCCCCGCCCCGTGGTGTCAGCTGCGGTCAGCATGCCCTGCGCCATGACCATCGGACCATCCTGTGGCGTTTCCGGTTCGGCAAGGCCCAGGTCGGACTTGCGCAGGAAACGGCCCTGTCCTTCGTGACCCTCCTCGGTGATGACCAGGTGCGTTGCGTTGGTATGGCCCACCTCGCCCGCCGCATCGGCCGCGGCCTGCGACGGCAGGGCCAGAAAATCGGCGGCAAAGCCATCGTTTTCCAGCAGCCAGCGGATCAGCGCCATGGCCAGCGCGGAATCCGTGCCGGGGCGCACCGGCACCCAGTTCGACCCGCCGGCCGAATTGGTGACGGAGGCGTTCAGCGCCGGGTCCACCACCACGTAATCCAGACCCTTGGCGCGGGCATCGGCGATCATGCGACCCTGCCGTTTGAAGGGGTTGCCCGCCTGGCTAGGCGCGGTGCCGATGAACAACGCGAATTCGGCGTTGGCGAAATCAGGCTTGGTATGGGCGTTCTTTTCCAAATCGTTCATCACCGCGCCCGCGCCCATGCGAAAGGCCAGGCCGCAATAGCTGCCGTGGTGGCCATAGTTGCGCGTGCCGAAGGCGTTGAAGGCAAAGCGTTTGAGCAGGGCGGAACGCCCGTAATCCGTGGCCTCCATCACCAGCAGCTGGTTGGTCTTTGGCCCCAGTTCGGGTGCCTCTGGGTCAAGCGGCGTATCGTAATCGTTGAGCGCGCGCAGACCTTCGACGGTCCCTTCGCCGAACAGATCGCCGCCTTCGCAGATCTCCTCGATGGCCTGTTCGAAGGGGACGCTGCGCCATTCGCCCGACCCGCGCGGCCCGACCCGTTTCAACACGTTCAGAACGCGGTGGGGGCTGGTGATCTGTGCAATCATCGCGTTGCCCCGCGCACAGGCGGTCGAGCGGTGCTTTTGCCCGTTCTCGTTCAGCCGAGAAACAAACCGCAGGGCATCGGCTACCGGCACTTCCTGATCCAGATGCGCGTCCGAGGACAGCGGATGATAGGGGTTGCCGCGCACGTTCAGCACGGTGTCGGTAGCATTGTCGATCCGCACGCGGATCCCGCATTTGGTCGTACAGCCATAGCAGACGGTAAAGGCCAGGCGCTGATCCTCGTTGATCTCCAGATCGCCGCTGGCCGGGTCCACGCGGTATTCCGGCGTGGGTGCGTTGCCATAGATGGGATGCGCGGGCTTTTCGCCCGCACTGCCTGTGATGCCCCGCGCCATACGCGCCAGCGGCTCGGAATAACCGGCGGCAAAGGTGGTGGCCCCGGCGACGGCAACGCCGCCCTGCAACAGTCTGCGACGCGTCTTATCCATGAGAAGGCACTCCGTCTGAAGGTTTGGAAACGGGGACGGTAGAGGGCCCGTCAAGGGCCGCCCGCCAAGGCACGAATATCTCGATCAGCATCAGCACCGTCAGCCACAGGGCAAAGGCACCGATGATCCCCAAAAGGCCCATCGACCCCATGCCCAACTGGTATTCGCTGAAACCCGCGGTCTGGCGCTGCACCGTCTGCACGTTCATCAGAACGGCCCAGCGGAACATCCACGCGGTATGCAGGGCAAGCAGGCCGAAGACCCACCCCAGGCCCCGAATGCCCGGCCGCATCAGCAGTGCCAACACACCGAGGAACAGTACGCCCCCCGTGGCCACCGCGCGGAAGGTCATCGCGCGCCAATCGGGGTTACCCTTGACCGAGTCCAATGCGGCCGCAACAGATGGGTCGGCTTGGGTCAGCCCTACCGCGAACCACAGCGCCGCGGTGATGCCCGCCAAGATGCAGGCCACTAGCAAAACACCAAGCAACTGACGCGACACCGCGCGGCTGGGGGATACGACGGGCGTCTGGGGTGCCGTTGCCAGTTCTGCGGCACGCATGCCGGAAAACCGGTCCAGAACCAGCAGCATACCAACCGATCCGATCAGACCCGTCGCCACAAACATCACCGGCAGGAAATCGGTGTGCCAGAGCGGACGACCCTTCAGAACGGCGATCTCGTAACCGGTATAGAGCGCCATTCCCAGCGACGCGGCGAAGGCACCCAGCCCCGTCAGCACGATCAGCCAGCGCGGGCTGTCCCAATGGCCCAGCGTCGCTACACGCGCCACCCAACCGACGATACCCCGTTCGCCGCGCCAATCCTGCATGGGTTCACGCCAGACCAGCCAGGCCAGCCCGATGGTCAGTACCACGAAAACTGGCAGGATCAGCGATCCGATCGACATCCAGGACCAAGGCGTGAAATGGGCGTAGAAATGCCAGAACCGTAGCGGCTGATGCAAATCCGCGAGTAGCGACACAGGGGCTGCGATGGCGGTCGTAACCGCCCCCACCAGCGCCAGCCGCGCTATGGGTTTCCAGCGGTTCACCCCAAAGACCGCGCCGGGCAGTGCCAGCCAGAGCGAAGTGTAGGCCAGCGCCACAAGGAAGAAATACTCGACCGCGCGCGGATACCAGGCGATGCCGTAACGCGGTGCGATGATCTCAATGCTCTCCATATTCATACCCCAGTTCTGCCCCTGCGCTGTCGCGCACATCCCAAAGGCCCGGCGCCGCTTGCGGCCGGTCGATGAACCGTTCATCCATGCCGAGATAAAACACATGCGGCACCGTGTTCTTGTCCGGTTGCAGTACCTTCAATTCGTCGCGGTGCTCTTCGATCATCCGGCTGATCTGGCTGTCGGGATCCATGATGTCGCCGATAATCCGCGCACCGCCGACGCAGGATTCGACACAGGCGGGCAACAACCCCGCCTCAAGCCGATGGGCGCAGAAAGTGCATTTGTCGGCGACCTGTGTGCGGTCGTTGATGAACCGCGCGTCATAGGGACAGGCCTGTACGCAATAGGCGCAGCCGACACAGCGGTCGGCATCCACGACGACGATGCCATCCTCGCGCTGGAACGTGGCCTGCACCGGGCAGACCGGCACGCAAGGCGGGTTGTCGCAATGGTTGCACAGCCGCGGCAGCATGAATTGTGCCAGATCGCCAGTCTCCTCGTTTTCGACCTCGTATTGCGACACGATGGTGCGAAACTTGCCTAGAGGCGCTTCGTTTTCGATATGACACGACACAGTGCAGGCCTGACAGCCGATGCACTGGCGCAGATCGATCAGCATGGCATAGCGTTTGGCGGCATCCCCATCCCGGCGCGGCGGCTGGTCGTTGATACCGGCCTGCGCAACACTGGCCAGCGGCACGAAGGCTGCACCCGCGGTGATCCGCGCGGCCTGCGCCATGAATAGGCGACGTGCAAGATCCATTGGAGACCCCCTTCACAAGATGAACCACGGCTTTGGTCCGTTGCTATGTCGGGAATGGTCTAGACCAGTTGGACACCACGGGAGTTGATCTGGATCAAGTGACGGAATGTAAGTCTAAAACGGTAGCAGACGGGGCCGCGCGGGCCAACTCCTTCGAAGGACCGCAACGTAACCCAAGTGTATCTGATTGGTACGGACATTCACGCCCCTGCAGCGAAAGCCCGTTTTGTCCGCACACCGGACACAAACCCCCTGCCAGAATCTGTGCGCCAAAAACGGTCGTTTTTATCCCTCTCTACGGCTCCGCCTCACATCAGCGCCTTAGCACGGGCACAACCCTCGGGCAAAACCTTCGGGGTTGTGGGACGATTGCGGCTCACTGGTTCGAGCGGCCGTTCGCTGCGGTCCGTCGAAAGCGCGAGTTGGGCTTATTTTGTTGAAAAACTCGTGCTTGATTGAAGGGCATCTGGCTGATTCAATTCCTGCAATGGGTGGGAGGATTGGCGATGATGGGACCGCGGCAGGAGGCGCAGCCGGCGCTGTTTTACGAGTTCTCACTGGAGGATCATGTTCCTCAGGAGCATCTTCTTCGGTCCATTGATCGGTTTGTCGATCTCAGCAGCATCCGTGCGCATCTTTCGGATTTCTACAGCCACACCGGCCGGCCGTCTGTCGATCCCGAGTTGCTGATCCGGATGCTGCTGGTTGGCTATTGCTTCGGCATTCGTTCGGAGCGGCGCCTTTGCGAAGAGGTGCATCTGAATCTGGCCTATCGCTGGTTCTGCCGCCTGGATCTCAGCGACCGGGTTCCGGATCATTCGACGTTTTCGAAGAACCGGCACGGGCGGTTCCGCGACAGCGAGTTGCTGAGGCATCTGTTCGAGATGACCGTCACGCGCTGCATCGAGGAGGGGCTGGTCAGCGGGCAGCGGCTGGCGGTGGATGCCAGCCTGATCGAGGCGGATGCCAATAAGCAGAACTCGACAGCGAAGGAAGATTGGGATGCAACGCTGATAGACCCCTCGGATGCGCCCCGCGCCGTGCGCGAATACCTTGACACGTTGGACAAGGCCGCATTTGGCGCCGCCAGCGAGGTCCATCCGAAATTCACCTCACATTCCGACCCGGCCAGCCAATGGACGGCGGCGCGCAAAGGTCCGGCATTCTTCAGCTATTCCGACAATTACCTGATCGACACGGATCATGGCGTGATTGTCGATGTCGAGGCGACACGATCCATCCGGCAGGCCGAGGTCGGATCAACCAAAACCATGCTGAAGAGGGTGAAAGACAAGTTCGACCTGCATCCTGAACGCCTGATCGCGGATACCGCCTACGGCACCGGACCGATGTTGGGCTGGCTGGTCGACAGGGGCATTGCCCCGCATATCCCTGTCTTCGACAAGTCCGGGCGCAATGACGGCACCTGGACCCGGGCAGACTTCGAATGGGATGCAGAGAACGATCAATACATCTGCCCGGAAGGTCACAGGCTCAAACAGTTCCGCCGCAACTATTCGGACCCGAACCGCGGCCCGACTGGCAAGGGAACCGCCAAATACCGCGCACTGAAACTGACCTGCCAGCCCTGCCCATCGAAACAGAAGTGCTGCCCGAACGCCGATGCCAGATCAATCACCCGCGAGGAACACGAAGATGCGCGCCAGATCGCCCGGGACATCGCCAAGACCCGCCAATACGAAATCTCGATGAAGCTCCGCAAGAAGGTCGAGATGCTGTTTGCTCATCTGAAACGCATCCTCGGGCTGGGGCGCCTGCGGCTAAGGGGACCTTGCGGCGCGAACGACGAATTCCTCCTTGCCGCCACCGCCCAGAACCTCCGCAAACTCGCCAAGATCTTTCCTGCACCGCAGCATCCGCGAAAAGCCTGACACCAGAAAGGCTTGCACCCGAAGGAAACGGTCCAAAAGGCCCCCGATGGCAACGCGTTTTTCCACAGAATCGGCTCGGAGCCGACCTTCGCTGCGAGATAGGCCAACGACTGCTCAGGTGAAGGATTTTCGACGCGGGCCGTGGCGCAACATTTCCTGGCGGTGCTTCGTCGGCCCGCGTTGGAAATCCTCCCAAGGTGGAAGCCGCGGTGGCCAGGTGCTGTCTATGGGGAAAGTGCGCTGAGGTTTCCAGCGCCGGTGCAGCGTGGTGTGCGGTTCGAAGGCTGTAGACCGTTCCCAATGGCGCCCTGATCCGCCCAGATGATGCTGTTCGGTCTCGGATGGCGCATTCCGTCGGCGGCTCGTCGGTGCGGCGCCGCGTAGTGCAAAGCTGAGCCGGGCCGGGCCGACTGCAAGATCCGGAGTGGTGTTCGTGACAGTGACGGGCGTTTCGTCATGCGGCCTGCTCCCGAGGTGGGGCGCGCGACATCGGTTTCTGGCCGCGGCGGAAAATTTCGATGATGCGCATCGGGCCGCCGCAGCAAGGGCACGGCTCGCGCAGGGTGAGCGGCGCTGCCTCGGCGGCGGGCAGAGCATCCCGGACCGGCATGGTCTGGCCAAGCAGGGTTCGGATCCGGTCGATGTTGACCTTCCGGCTCGCGCTGGCCAGCAGGCCGTAGTGCCGGATGCGGTGGAAGCCGTCGGGGAGGACATGCATCAGGAACCGGCGGATGAACTCCGATGTCGAGAGGCGCATGACCTTCTGCCTGTTACCGGACTTGATGCGGTAGTCCTTCCATCGAAACGCCACCGTCTCGGCGTCTGCGCTGATCAGGCGATGGTTCGAGATCGCGACGCGGTGGGTGTAGCGGCTCAGGTAGGCCAGCACCGCCTCGGGGCCGCCGAAGGGCGGTTTGGCGTAGACGATCCATTCGGATCTGCGGAACGGTTTGAGCCAAGCGGCAAAGGCATCTGCTTGCGCCAATCCTTCGAGACCGCCGTAGAAAGCCAGCTCTCCGGCCCGATGCAGGGCCAGCAGGCCGTCGAGGAAAAGCCGCCGGAACAGGCGGGACAGCACGCGAACATGCAGGAAGAACCCCCGCTTGCAGGCGACCCATCGGGTGCCATCCAGCGACAGGCCTCCGCCCGGCACGATCATGTGGATGTGGGGGTGATGCGTCAGGGCCGATCCCCATGTGTGCAGCACGCTGGTCATGCCGATCCGGGCGCCGAGGCGCTTGGGATCGGCGGCGATGGTCATGACCGTTTCCGCGGACGCGCGGAACAGCAGGCCGTAGACGGCCTTCTTGTTCCAGAAGGCGATCTGCGCGATCTCGGCTGGCAGGGTGAAGACGACGTGGAAATACTCCACAGGCAGAAGGTCCTCGGCGCGGGCTTCCATCCAGTCGCGTGCCGCCGGTCCCTGGCACTTCGGGCAGTGGCGGTTCTTGCAGGAGTTGTAGGCGATGTGGTGGTGGCCACACTTGGCACAGCCCGCGACATGCCCGCCGAGCGCTTCGGTCCGGCAGGCTTCAATCGCCGACATCACCTTCAGCTGGGTCAGGCTGACATGCCCCGCATTGGCCTGCCGCCACGCGGGACCATGAGCGCGAAAGATGTCAGCGATCTCCAGCGTTGGCCGGGGCACCCCGGCGCCCCGTCACTCCAGACTTCGCTTCACCGTCTGATCCTGCAGCTTGGCCAGCATCTCGTAGGGGCTGACCGTGTCACGGATCGTCTTGGTCGCGACATGGGTGTATTGCGCCGTCGTGGTGAGCTTGGCATGGCCGAGGAGGACCTGGATCACCCGCACATCCGTGTTGGCCTCGAGCAGGTGCGTCGCAAAGCTGTGCCTGAGCGTGTGCAGTGTCGCCGGCTTGCTGATCCCGGCCATGTGCTTGGCCGAGGTGAAAGCCCGGTTCAGCTGCCGAGGCGAGATCGGATTGATCTTCGGCTTGCCCGGGAACAGCCAGCCCTCGGGACGCGCTTCGCGCCACCAGTCACGAAGCAGGTTCAGCAGGCCCGGAGAGAGCATGACCTTGCGGTCCTTCCGTCCTTTACCTTGCTCGACATGGATCAGCATGCGGTCGCTGTCGATGTCGCCGATCTTGAGATTGCAGACCTCGGCGGCGCGCAGCCCCGCACCATAGGAGATGCTGAGCGCGGCCCGATACTTCAGGCCCGGCCCGGGTGCCGCCATCAGGATGTCCGAAACCTCCTCGACGCTGAACACCACAGGCAACTTCCGCGGCTGGGTGCGGAACTGCATGTAGCGCTTCATGTCCTCGCGCCCGCAGGTCATGCCGAAGAAGAACCGCAGCGCCACGATCCTCACGTTGAACGTGCTGGCCGTGACCCCGGTGTCGGTCATGTGCAGCTGGTAGGCGCGCAACTCCTCCGGGGTGGCGGTATCAGGTGAATGCCCAAGGAATTGGGCGAAATCCTTGATTGCCCTGATGTGGGACTTCTGTGCCTTCTCGCCCATCCCCCGGATGCGCATGTCTTCGATCATCCGCGCCCGTAGCGGCGAAATCCTCTCCTCGGTCATGGGAACCTCCTGTCTGTCGATTGAGAGGCCTCAATCGTCAGGCAGGTGCCCGCATTCCCAAATGCACAGGGTGGCGATCAGCCCCGAGCGCCCGTCACGGGCGCCATTGCCGCGCGAGCGGCTTCGTCCTTGGGCCGACAACGTAGGGTGTACTGCTTCAGTCCAAATCGACACCGCCGAGGCGCGGCACATGGACATGCGTCCGGACAAGGGATGCAGCGACAGCGCCCGCGATGGCGCCGAAGAGATGCGCCTCCCACGAGACGCCGGGTTGGCCCGGAAGAACGCCCCAGAGAATGGAGCTATAGAGGACACCGACCAGTAGTGCCGCGCCCAGCGTGATCGGGGAGCGATCCACGAAGCCGCGCGCGACGAGGAAGCCAAACCAGCCGAAGACCAACCCTGACGCACCGATATGGATGGCGGAGCTTCCGAACAGCCAGACGAGTCCGCCGCCGAGGCCGATCACCACTGCGTTCACCGGCAGCAAGGCTCGCGTGGTCGTGGCAACCAGCAGCCCACCCATCACCAGGAGAGGCGGCGTATTGGCCATCAGGTGCGAGAAGCTCCCATGCAGGAGGGGCATAGCGATGACACCATCCAACCCGCTGCCGTGCCTGGGGATCAGGCCGAAGGCCGGGTTCAGGCCGTAGCCGGTGATCCAATTGACGACTTGGATCGCCCAGAGCAGCGCGACAAAAGCGGCAAGCGCCGCGGTGCGCCGGAAGAAGACGCGCATGTGATCCCGGTTCATCATGTTGGCGACAGTAGTCGTCCCCACAGCGCCTTCAACGGCTTTCGCGCGCTGCACAGGGTGCCACCTCCGGGAAAGGGGGTTCGCGGCGGCCAACCTCGGTAGGGCTCAAGCCAAGAGAATGGCCCCGATCTTACACGGTGTTCCCAGGCCGCAGCGGCATGATTTCACGCTCGGGGCGCTTCAGGGCTTCGGCGTATTTGCGGGCATTGTCATCGATCGTGCTGTGCCACAGCTTCGAGACAAACGCCCGAGCGTCTTGGACCGTCATATCGTTCAGCGATGAGGACAACGCCATGAAGAGCTCATCCTCGCTGATCGCGGCGGCGCTATGCATGGCGTCCGCGTAAAATGAAGGGTCGTTCAGGACCTGTTGGCTTAGCGGCATCAGCGCGAGGTTCTCTTCCGGGATCGCCATGAAGATCGTGTCCTGCAGGTCGGTCAGATACGCACGCCGCGAGGTGGACACCGACTTTCCCACCGGCTTGGCCTCCTGATATGCCTGCCTTGTCCTGTCGAGCTTCGCCCTTGCATGGGTCATGATGACTTCACGCTTTCGGGCGGGTAGCGAAAATCCAGTGCAGCGCTCGATATGAGCAAGGAGTTCTGCAACCTCTGCCTCAACATCAAAGCTCTCGAACCATGGAACCGTCCCTGATCTAGCCGCCACGCGCTCGCCCTCGATATTGCGTTAATATATTATTGTATCGCATTTACACCAGATCGCAAGCGGGTGACGTCCTTTACGCAAACGGACATGGAAAAAGGGGAACCGTGATCCCACGGCTCCCCTTTCGATTCAGATCGTCTCCCCTCGCGCGCCGATTAGGCGACCAAGGAGAGCCCCGCGCCCGCGTCCTGCGGCTGCTCACCGCTGTCGATGAACGGGATGATCGAGAAGGTCTGCCCGCCGCGCTGTTCTTCGTTCTGCACGGCGTTGACGCGCAAGTCGCCATCAGGCGTGTTGATCAGCAGCGACAGGTAGTCATTGCCCGTGCGGCTGCTTTTGGCCATCCACGCCGAGCCGACGCGGATTGGTTTACCCCGGGGCGAGCTGACCTCGATCCGGTAATCTGGGTGGGTCTCCTCGGATTTGTAGCTGTTCTCGATCAGCATGAACTCCAGATCGAACATCATGTTGGCGATGTAGCCCGTGAAGGCGTTGTCAGCGTCCATGGCGGTGAGCTCGCCCGAGATCGAGCCGGATTTCATCAGGCCGTTCGAGACCAGCGGGATGATCTCGAATTCGCCACTCTGGGCCGCGCGCGCTTCTTTCGTCTGGACCGCGTTGACCCGGAACGGACCCAAGCCGACATCGATCTGCATCGAGATGTAGGGGTTGCCGCTGGTATTGCCGGTCTCGTTCCAGGCCGTGCCGATGCGCACCTTGCGGCCTGTTTTGTTGACTGCCGTCACGTCAAAATCCGGGCTGCGTTCGGACATCTTGGCCCGCGCCTCCAACTGGATGGCGATGTCAAAGCGCGTCGAGTGGATCATGCCGGTGTACTCGGCGGCTGCGGTCTCGACATTGCGGGTGAGGGTTCCTGCGAACATGGGATGGTTCCTTTTGGATTGGCCGGTGCCTGACGTTCTTGCCAACGCATCCGGGATTGCTTTCTCGACCCCTTGAGGGATCACAAATCAGAAAGCCTGCTTTCCTTTCAGCCCCACCCACGGGTCAGATCTGCCGTCCGAGTGGGAATGCACCCACACCTCCGGGTGCTACGCCCCTCCCCTGCCCGTCTGGTCTTGTTTGGCTGCCCGGATTTTCCGCGCCGTCCCCCGATCGCGCGATGAAGAACTCCGCCTCTTTGCCGTTCAACCAGTGCCCTTCCCGGTCGGTCAGGCCGATGGTGCTGCCGTTCGGCACATAGGTGATGAGGTACTGACCGAGCCGGTACTTGTGGACAACGTAGCCGGTATTGGCCCAGTGCACGGTCTGGCCGGCATCGACGGCGGCCTTGATTTCATCGAGTGTCATGGGGTCCTCCTCAAGAAGAATGGTGGGGAAACGACGCAAGAAGCCCGATCGTCCGACCGGGCTTCTATGCAGCATTTGTTTGGCAAACGGCCGAGAGCTGTCAGGCACCTTGCGTGGCTTGCGTCGCGCGCGCCGCCATCCAATCCTTCAGGCCAAGAACCGTTCTTCCGGCGGCGACCTCGGAGGCCCAAGCGAACCTTGGGTCGCCGCAGGGCTCGGAGCCGGAATACCGGTCGATGTGGCCATTGGCCATCCATGGCTCGGGCTGGATCCGTCGCAGCCAGTCCGCCATGCTCGGGATCCGGCCCTGACAGTCTTCGCGGACATGCTGCTCGCCGATCCAGCGCACGGGAATGTCCCGACCTGCACTGTTGGTCAGGGTCAAGCCGAAGACACGTTCGGCCTCGAACAGGCCTTGGGCATGATGGCGCATAGCTCGGTGCGTGAAGAGCGCGAGGTGCTCTTTCGAGGCGTCAAACCAATCGTGCACAGCCTGATAGTCAGACGGCACCCCGCCGAATTTCCGGGCCGAGCTTTCGGCATGGTGAAGCGGATGCGCCATCTCACAGCCCCTCGTCATAGCTATGCGAATATTCGACTTGAGCGTCCGCGTGATCCAAGGTGATACTGTCGTTGCGCAAGTCCCAGGTCAGCGTGCCGTAGCCACCCTCGTTGTTCTCGAACCCCGGGTGATGGTGATAGGCGAGCAACCAGGCGAAGTCGCCAACCTCTGTGGCAAGCGCCTCCGGCAGTTGGACCTCTGCAGGCTGCACCGTCACGTCCTCGACATTGCCGGAGTCGCCATAGCCTTCGTATTGGGCAGTGACCTCGCTGATGCCAAGCGCACGTAGTTGCGCGAGCAGCTCCACTCTGGATGCCTTCAAGGTGGTTTCGCGCTCTGCACGCCACTGAGCCGCCATTGCGGCATAGTCGATTTGGGGATTGGTCATGGGTCTGTCCTCTTATCTGAATTTGGGGGGGCCGGGCCTGACATTGGTCAGCGCGCGCCCGGAAAGCGCAGATCGGCCAAGTCCCGATCCACGCCGCCCGACCGGAAGCTCGCTTTGACTTTTCAGGCGGCTTGTTCTGCCGCTCTAGCGGCTCGCTGGCCCACGATCCGGGCCAGAATGCTTCCCGTGTCGATCCCGTCCCCATGCGGCAGGAACACACGCAACTGGAAGGCGATGATCTCGGTGAAGCAGCCGAGCGCCTTGAGGCCATCGATCATGCCCCGATCCGCACCGCCCAACTCAAGGCGCATCTCGCCTGCGACCCGGCGACGGGTCAGGGTCAGACCCCGGCCCAGATCGACAGGTGCGGTGGTGCCGAGGGCGGCGGTCAACATCTCCTGTGGCGTTTGCGGATTGGAGACGAGGAAGCGGGCGCGCAGCGAGGCCGCCCCTTCCTCACTCAGCGTCCGCCCGATCATGGCCGTCGCCCCGTCTGGCGTGACACGGTAGATCCGCTCATTGGTGGTCGGAATGTCCTTCCAGATCGGCAGCAGCAGCCCGGTCAGCAGGTAGAGCTTGGTCGTGGTGGTTTTTGGCAGGGACGCAGCCTCGGCCTCCCAAATCTGCGCAAATTCGGGCCTGTCGATCTCTTCCCAAGCCGAGGACTCAAACCGTGCCTCTTCGAGATAGCTCGACCCGTTTGGCCGCACCGCCTTGCGCATCAGCGTGACAATGTCCTCGTCATACATCTGCATGGGCCGCGCCGAGATGAGCGCCGCGCGACCGGAGGCGCGATTCACCATCGGCAGCTTGTCGGGATTGCGCGATATGGCCTCTTCGGCGACCAGGACATACACTGGGTCCGTCACCTCAAGTCCGATAATCCGCGTCACGGCGCCGGATTTCGGGCAGGTCCAGAGATCCTCGGTGGAGACCTGCTCGATCTTTTCGCCACGTAGGGTTTCCACGCCGAGATCGAGCGTGCCCGCCGCGCGCGCCCGCTCAGACTGATCGGCAATCCGGCGCATGAACTCGGCAAAGAGCGCGTTCTGCATGTGGATGGGAAGGGCAAGCACCCGGTTGAGAAACCGCTGGATCGGGGGAAGCTCTTCGAGCAGCACCCCGTCCTTGTCGATCAGCCGCAGGGCCGTCCAGTCGGTGAAGCTCTCGTAGCTCATCGCCTCGGCGCGCCCGGCGGCAAGATCGGCGAAATACCCACGCAGCGCCGCTCGCGCGATCGGGCTTTCGAGATTGTCCTCCTCGCGGAACATGCCTTGCGAGCCGGTCTCGCGCTGGCCCTTGGTCAGGGCCCCCAGCTGGTCGAGGCGTTTGGCGATCGTCGAGGTGAAACGTTTCTCGCCATGCACATCGGAGGTGCAGACCCGAAAGAACGGTGCGCTGACCTGGGCCGAGCGATGCGTGCGGCCGAGCCCCTGGATGGCTGCATCCGCGCGCCAGCCGGGCTCCAGCAGGTAGTGCCGCCGCCGTTTCTGGTTCTTCGCCGTTTGTGCCGCATGATAGGAACGGCCAGTGCCGCCTGCATCGGAGAAGATCAGGATATCCTTTTCGCCGTCCATGAAGGCTTGAGTCTCGGATGAATTGCTGCTGGCGCTACGCTTCTCGATGAAGAGATGACCATCCTCGGCCTTGAGGGGCCGGATGGACCGACCCGTGACTTCAGCGACGGCCTCGTCGCCAAAGGCCCAGAGGATCTGATCGAGCGCCGAGGGGATCGGCGCCAGCGTCATCAACTCCATCATGGCCGCGTCACGTAAAGCGAGCGCTTCGCGCGAGACGACCAGCGCGCCGGCCTCATCCCGCAAGGGTTCCGCGACCATGTTGCCGTCAATCTCCACGAGCTTTTGCGCGTGGATCGGGAAGGCCTGTTCGAGGTATCCCAGAACATAATCGCGCGGCGTCAAGGCACCTTCGACGAGTTCATCCTCCGGGTCCATCGCCTCAAGCCGACGCTTCAGCAGGCTCTCGCCTGTCGAGACAACCTGGATGACGCAAGCATTGCCTGCCGCCAAATCTTCCTTGATGGCGTGGATGATACTTGGAGCCTTCATGCCCATCAGGAGATGGTTGAAGAAGCGCTGTTTCGTGCTCTCGAAGCGAGATTTGGCAGAGGCGCGTGCGGCCGAGGCATTGGTCTCGCCCGAGGCATTGCTGACACCGGTCGCCGTCAGAGCCGCCTCGAGATTATGGTGGATGGTGC
The DNA here is from genome assembly GCF_027913215.1 of Paracoccus aerodenitrificans. Taxonomy (GTDB): domain Bacteria; phylum Pseudomonadota; class Alphaproteobacteria; order Rhodobacterales; family Rhodobacteraceae; genus Paracoccus; species Paracoccus aerodenitrificans. The sequence goes on along the minus strand of NZ_CP115780.1, from coordinate 26,646 downwards.
GAAACGCTCCAGCGTAGGCGTCATAGACCTCGATCTGGGCCGGGGTCAGCGCGTGTTCCAGCACATCGTATTCAACACCGTCGAAGCTGAGGGCACGCGCTGTGTAAAGTCCGAGCGTCTTGAGATCGCGCGCAACCACCTCCATGGCGGCAACGCCGCCGGCTTCCATCGCCGACACAAAGCTCTCGCAGCTCGGGAAGGGATATTCGGGGCCCTGCCCCCAGAGCCCCAGCCGCGCGGCATAGGCGAGGTTGTGCACGCTCGTGGCACCCGTGGCCGAGATGTAGAAGACGCGAGCGCGGGGTGCTGCCAGTTGCAGCCGCAGGCCAGCAAGGCCCTGCTGGGAGGGTTTGACCCCCCTGCCCTGCTCCGACCCGGCCGCGTTCTGCATGGCATGGGCTTCATCAAAGGCCAGTACGCCTTCGAAGTCTTCACCCATCCAGTCGAGAACCTGGCTCAGTCGCGTGGTACCGCATTTGCCCGCGGACCGCAGCGTGGCGTAGGTGACGAAGAGGATACCGTCGCCCATCGGGACGGGCTGGTCCGGTTTCCACTTGGAGAGCGGCTGGATGTCGGCGGGCGAGCCGCCAAGATCGGTCCAGTCGCGGATGGCGTCCTCGATAAGCGTGGCGGATTTGGAGACCCAGATCGCTTTTCTGCGCCCGGCCAGCCAGTTGACAAGGATGAGGCCCGCGCATTCGCGCCCCTTGCCGCAACCGGTGCCGTCGCCGAGGAAATAGCCAAGGCGATAGGCACGTGCATCCGGGTCATCATCGGCGCGCGTCAGCTTGGTCTGGTCGTCATCGATGGTAAACCGACCGGGCAGGTCGCGCCCATGGGCATCATGCGCCATGATGATGGTTTCCAGCTGCGCCTCGGAGAGATGTCCCTCCTCGATCAACCGGGCGGGCAGGCCCAAGTCATCACTGCCCGTGTTTGAGGGCATGGGCGGGGCAACCGAGGCCATGGCGATGCTCTCGACGAGCGGCGTGGGATGTTCTTGCGCACCCGCGATCTCGATCCGCTGCGGACGGTAGCGCGCATAAATGTCCGAGATGGGCGTGTTGTCGCGAGGGGTCTCAAAGCTTGTAAAGCTGAGCGGACGGACGGCATTGGCCCGGCGTTTGGAGGCGGCAACAGGCGAAGCAGCGGTCTTGCGCGGGGCAGATGCTGGAACGGTCGGCCGAGCATGAGGGGTCGCTTCAGCCCGTTGGGCGGGGCGCATCTCGGGCCGGGTTGCGGCCACGGCATCGACATATGCCAAGGCTTCATCCAGATCCCGCACAGGGACGCGGATCATCTCGCCGTCCTCCTGCACCTTGTCGAAGACCATAAGCTGGGTTTCGACAGAGGTGCCGAGTTTGCGGTAGACCTGCCCCGGCATCGTCAACGCCAAGCGCGGCGTCAGTAGACCGCAGGCGCGTGACCAATGCGCGGCATCGCGTTCGGGCGTGAATCCCGGCGGCATGATCGCCACCAGCCGCCCGCCGGGTGCCAGACGCTTTGCAGCCGCGATGAGATGTTTGGCGGCGATGTGTTTGTCCCGGGACCGATCGACCGAGGAGGCGAAGGGCGGGTTCATCACCACGACGTCGGGTAGAACCGGCGACTGCAGCAGATCGTCGATATGCTCGCCGTCATGGCCCGTCACCTCGCCGCCGAAAACCGCGCGCAGGAGGCGCTGGCGAAAGGGGTCGATCTCGTTGAGCAAAAGCGTGGCACCAGCCCGGGCGGCGAAAGCGGCCAGTGCACCGGTGCCCGCCGAGGGCTCCAGAACGGTCTCGCCCTTGCGGATCGCCGCGGCCCGCAAGACCAGCGCCGCAAATGGCAGCGGCGTGGAAAACTGCTGCAGCCGGATCTGCTGCTCGGAGCGGCGGGTTTCCGTCAGGAGCCGCGAGGCAAGCAGCCTTGCAGCGGCGACGTCACCTGAAGCACCTTCCCCACGCAGCAGCACCTGCACAGCCGCGGCCTGCGTCAGGTCATATGCCATGCGCCAGTCCCAGGCACCGCCGGCATCGTTGCCATGGAACGTCTCGCGCATGATACGCGCGATCGCTGAACTGCGCAGGGGCTGGTTGTCGACCTCCGCGCCGATCTGCGCGAGGGCAGAGGCGAGATCAGGGTGGGAGATCGAGAGAGCCGGGTTTGCCGGTTTGGGCTTGGTCATGGGGATTTTCCTTTGGATCAGGGTCTGAGTTCCAAAGGACAAAAAGCCCACTTTTGCTTTTCAGGGTGACGGGATCAGACCGCGCTGACCTCCAAGGCTTGGTCAGGACTTGGGTTCGACCTGCCGCTTCGCATCAATCAATGCCTGTGCGGCCTGCATTACCTGAACCTGTGAAGTTTCGGCGCGTGCATCCTCAAGCGCGGCCTTTACCTTCATGCGAAACCACGTGTCATACGAATTCGCTTCAGCGGCCACGGAAATGCTCCTCGAGCCCGATATCCAGCAGCTTGCCGAGGTCATCGGGCATGTCTGCAACGCGCACAGCAATTGGGAAACGGTGCCCCGTGAGGTCAGGCGCGCATTGCTCCTCTAGCCCGAGGTGCTGCCTATCCTTTTCCGTCTCATTCATTGTGCTTTCTCCGACCGTATTATCAGCCGATGCTACATCTTCCAGCGTGGCGTCGTAAACGATAATGCCAAAGGGTCACAGCAAGCTGGCCCACTTACCGATCGGGCACCGCTTCAAGGGATTTCTCGAACCGCTTGTCCGCCGCTGCAGCTTCTTTCAAGAGCGCGTCGAAATTGTCAGGTGGATTGCCATCTTCCAACATCCCTTTGAACGTCGCATATGCATCCGTCTTGCTGCCGTAGGCGCGCAGGGTCTTGTCGTCATTCACCCATGCCACCACGATGACCTTCGCATCGCTGTTGAAGCGGTAAAACAACCGATACTGCTGGAAGAATTTCGCCCGGAACCAGTGCTTGCGGTGGTCGCCGAGTGTGCCGCCTTGCCGGAAGGCTGCGGCACCCGGATCTGCCGGTATGGCCTCGGTCACCAGCTTGAAGATGGCGGCCAGCCGTTTCGTGGAATTTTTCTTGCGCCAGGTCTTGGGATCGCGCGCCTTACGCGCCTCGACCTCCAGGGTCAGCCCTTCGAGCTGGTCCAGAAAGAGCGGATGCGCATATATCGACCATCCGTTTACGACAAGGGGCGCTTGGGCGGGCACGCTATCGCCGCTCATTCATCCTCGAGCGATAGCGGCGCATCGAGATCGACGTCAACGTCTCCGACCAGTGCTGCAAGACGGTCATGCAAAGCCCCATCGAATGCCCGAATGCGGTCCGGATGCGCCTTGATATCGGCCTCGACAAAATCGAGAAAGGCTCCGAGCACGGGATCTTCCTCGTCGCTGCGGACGGGCTCGATATAGACCCTGCCACTCGGCTCGGTGCAGTAGCGAATCTGGTCGCCCTTGCCCAGCTTGAGCTGCTTGCGCACACCCGCCGGCACGGTCGTCTGATACCGATCCGTGAGTTTCGAGACATCTTGTGCGAGGGCTGTCATGGCAGTCTCCTGAAGAAAAGGTTCTTTGCTGCCCGCGATAGGTAATGCATTTGCATTGCCTTGTCAAGACAAGCCGCAGCATCTGCTGTCGCCGGGCAGGTCGATGAACCGTCCGGCGCAGGACCTAATTTCGCCCCGCCAGGAACTCCGCCAGCACCGGGCTAGCCGCACCTTTCGCGGAGCTGAGCAACTCCGAGCCCGCAAGCGAGGCCTTCGACAGGCGTACGAGCCCACCAGTTTCCTCGATGCGGTAGCAGCGGCGCTTTTGCCGCCCGCGCCTGTAGTGGGTCGCGGTGACAATCTGGCAGGTACTGCCATCAGTGAGCGTCACAGGTGCTGCGAGCTTGATCTTGTCGCCTTCCTCGTAGTCCGGGATCGCAGCCCAGTCCTGGCAGCGCTGGCGCCAGGCATGAGCATAGCTGTCTGGGTCTTTCAGATCGGAGAGGAGCTCGATCAGCCCAAGGGGAGCACGCGACTCGTTCGGGCCAGCGCTTTCCTCCATGTCCTTGTAGCCCCAGCAGCCGTCATCATATCGGGTAAGGAATACGGCGGCGAAAGTGATGGAGCCATCCGCATCGGTGACATAGGTCGTGTCTTCGACAGGGGTGCCGTCGATATTTGTGACCTTTGCCGCCGCGTACCAAGTCGAACCCACCTTGCAGGCTTTGACCAGTTCCGTCTTGCGCCTTTCGCCCTCGAAGGTGCACAGCCGAGCAATCTCCGCTTTCTCATCTGCGTAGGTCTGGACGCGGCCGTCGGTGTAGAAGAGCCAACCCATCACGCCGCCCTCCGGTCATCGATTTCCATCAGCGCATCCAGCGGCACGCGGTAGGGCTGCATGGCGTCGAAATCCTCGCAATTGCCGCAGTTCTGCACGATCGCGAAGGTGTCGCAGGCATCCTTGAGAATGACCCGGAAGGTGCCGCCGAGGCCCGAGGGCACCTCGTAGGTTCCGCCGATGAGATAGTCCGAGGCCCGGCGCACGAAGACGCGGATGCTGTGGCCATCGGTGGCGAGCCGGATCGCACCCCGCCCCCGGTCGATGAGAACCTGCACGTCATCCAGGATGTCGGTGTAAAACTGGCCGGTCAGATCACGAAACGCCATGCGGCGCTGCGCCATCCAGTCGGTATCCCGAAACGGGTTCATGCCGTCGGCGAAGGCGAAGGACGGATCGGCCTGTTCGGTGGTGACGATGCGGGTGGTCTTGCCGTCGATCCCGTTTGAGCGCAGATGCACACCATTGCCGACGATGAGGATCAGGGCCGGCCTGTCCACGGGCCCGTTCCAGTTCGGCAGGAAGGTTTTGCAGGCGCGCGCATGCGCGATTTGCGCCGCAACTGCGGAGGCAGAGAACTTGAGAATAGCCATGGGGATGTCTTTCCGTTGGGTGTGGGAGGGTCGACCCGCGCGGGTGGCATGGTCCACGCGCGGGTCACTTGATGGCTCAGGCCGCTTGCGCGACCTCGCTGTCAGGCTCCGGGGCTTCCGCAGTGGGCTCCGCCTCATCAAAGGCGATACCGGCGGTCTGCATCATCGGCGGGCACCAGGCAGCCACGGCAGCGCGCTGCGCGTCCGTGAGTGTGGCGAAGGGCTCTGAAAAGAGCTTGTCGCAGAAGGCGACGATCTCTTTTTTGCTCGACGAGGCCAGCGTCACAGCCTCCTGGGCGAGACCCAGATCCTCGCCGAGGATCTTCAGGAGCCAGGCCTTCTTGAAGCGGTTGAAGAGGGCCGCATTCGGTGTCCAGTGGGCGCGAATGTCGGGCATGATCTCGATCTCAAATGCATGCATCAGGCTGTCGCGCTGGCGGTCCCGCGCGAAGCAGGATTGCGTGGTGCTGGCGGTGGCATAGGCGACGAGCTTGGCCTTTTCACCTGCCTCCAGCGCGCGAAACGCCGCGAACTGATCGGCGGGCGCGCGGGCGTCATCGAGCCAGGACAGATCAAGCGCATCATGCGCCGCCGCCACCTGCTCGAGCGAGATCTCGTCGATCTCGTCCATCTTGGCATGGCTGCGGTATTCCTTGCGGGCATCGATCTTGATTGCCTGCGTGACACTCATTCCGCTGGCCAGAACATCACTGACCAGCTTGAAGAGCGTGAGATCGAGCGTGGCCTCCGGATGCAGCGCCATCGCGGCGCCGAGGGCCATGGCCCGCTCGGTCTTGAGGTCCTCGGCCAGCGAGGCCGGGTAGCTGATTTCACCGTCGTCCGGGGCCTCCTGCCCGGTCGGGTTAGCTGAGGAGCCGCGCGCGCCCTCGTCTTTCACGGTGTCCTCCGGGCGGACGAGACCCACATGGAGTGTGACCTTACCGGCCGACCAGGACGCGATCACCCCAGACCGCGCGAGGTCCTCGGCGCTGTAGGCCTCCTGCAGGTCGCGGGCTTCCTCTTCCAAGGCGTCCACGCGCTCGTAAAGGGCATTGTAGGCACCGTCCTCGAGCCCCTCATCCTCCATCTCGAGCTGCAATTTCTCAAGCTCGGCGGTGATTTCATCCACGCACCTTTGCGCAGCCTCATCAGGCTCGATCGGGCCGGGATAGACGCGGCCGTAGTCGGCCATGGTCGCGTAGTCATACCGCACCATCGCATCGGCCCAGGCAAAGCCCAGCTTTATACGGGCCTCTTCGGCGGCGGCACCGAGCTTCTCAAGCAGGATGGTCTCGACCAGCGCCGCATCCTCGAGCACAGAATGCTCTTCCAGAAGGTCAGCCGCAACGGCGCCGCCGCGGGCCTCATAGTCCTCGCGCACGAAGGCCCCGATATCGTCGCTGACCTGGACGCCGCGGGACTTGAGCGCCTGGCGGACTGTATAGGCCTGCAGGTAGCTATCTTCCTTGGTGAGCGCCTCGAAGACCTCGCGCTGCACCTCCTGGCTCGGATGCTCCGCAAAGGCCTTCATCGTGTCGAGCGTGATGGTCTTAGCCCGGGCCGCAGCGCGGATCTCGGGGTGGATCAGACCGTAGCGCAACCGGCCTTTCACGGCCGCCACCGTGGTGCCGAAGGTCTTGGCGATCGTCTCGGGCGTCTGGCCGTCGACTTCCATCATCCGGGCGAAAGCCTCGAACTCGTCGATGGCGTTCATCGGCGCCTGGGTGATGTTCTCGGCGAGCGACAGGGCAGTGGTGACGTCGCAGTCGTCAGGGACAAGCCGACAGTCGACCTTGGTTTTCGCAGTGAACCCCTTGCTGGCATTTTCGGCGATCAGCTCCTTCAGGGCTGCATGGCGCCGGCCACCGGCCAGCACGGCGTATTTGCCGTCGAACTTCTGGACGAGGAGCGGCTGCAGGAGGCCCAGCACAGCGATGCTGGCCTTCAGATGCGCGATGTTCTCGGGGTCATAGGTTTCCGGCGCGTTGCTGCGCACATTGGCGGCATGCGGGACGAGATCGCCGATAGCGACGGTGAGGGGGGCAAAACTTGTGGTCATGGGATATCCTTCCAGATGGGTTAGGTGTGGCCCGCGCCTCTACGCGCGGGACCAATCCCCGGCTTCGGGGATCACCACGAAAAAAGGCCCGCTTTGCCTTTTTTGGGGGCAGCGGGCCTTAGTCGTCTGAGATGTCACGGGGAGGCGTCCCCTGCCCTTCTACCAGTCGCGCGCCAGCATGACGGTCAGTACGCGCATTGTGGTCACGGGATTGCCCGGGGTCTCGGCCCCGTAGCGGAAATCCGAATCCGCTTCATAGAGATCGATTTTCCAGAACACGGTCTCGCCCCGGATCTCGACCGCCCCGAAATCATGCCATCCCTCGGGATCATTGTCCTGCTCAAAGGTGGTAAACTCACCGGTGGCTTTCACCGCCTCGGCCATAAAGCCGTCACCGGCCTCCATGAGCGAGCGGGTGACATGCATCCGGCCTTGGATGGGCTGCGCGGGCGGCACTCCAAGGCACGCGAGCTTGCGGAACGCGTCGTTCTGCGCGGCGATCACACTCGGATCCGGGCATTCTGTCTGGGGCTGTGCAGTGATGGTCATAGGGCTCTCCTTTGAGAAGTTGAAACACCCTTCCCAAAGCCTGCTTTTTCTTTTCTGCTTGGCGGAAGGGCCGAAGCAGAAGGTGCCCTACCCGAACAGCCCCTTGGGTCTGTAATTCGGGTTAGGGATGGTTTCGACCCAGCCACCCTGTTCCTTGATGGTTCCGAGCGCTGCCGAGAGAGGATACGCGCCCTCGGACGTGCTCCACCAATAGGCACCGCGTTTGAAGGTGATGATCTTGCGGCGGCCGTCTTCGAAGCAGACCACCCGCAGCGTCTTGGGTTCCTTGCGTGACATGGGACTCTCCGTTCTCCGTGTGGTCAGGCCGCCTTGGCGCTGCGCCCTGCCCTGCCCGCCTCCGATCTGGCGATCAAGTAGTCGCAAGCGCGCTGCGCGTCCGCGGCGTGCTTGAAGATCGCACCCTTGTCCGAGCGCAGGACGCGCAACCAGTTGTGGAGATAGGCGGCATTCATCTCGAGCGTATGCGCCGTGAAGCCGAGCGTCTGACCCAGGAACACCGAGGTCAATTCCGCGACGATCTCCTCGCGCGCATAGGACGTGTTGCCAAACTTCGAGAACCCGAAATCGCGGTTCAGTCGATGGGGAGCTTTCGTGGCATGGGCCAGCTCATGGGCCCAGACCCCGTAGAAATTGCGCGGGTCCTGGAACCGCGTGATGGATGGCATGTAAACCTTGTCCACGGGGGGCAAATAGTACGCCTCCGTGCCCGTGAAGACGGTTGTGATGTCGATGGCATCGAAAAACGCCTGCATGTGCGGGATGGGCTCGGACGGCGGATGCTCGGGTACGGGCTCCGGGTCAGGGTAGAAACTGTCGGGCAGGCCATCGATCTGGCAGGCATTGAACACGCGATAGGATTTCTGGAAGCGGAAGATACGGGCTTCCTCGGAGTGATCATCCCCGTCGCTATGATCATGCTCATCGCCGGCGTCTTTCCGGCTTTGACCGTAGTAAACAACGACAGAGGACTTCTCGCCCTTACGGACCTTTGCATCCAACGCATTGGCTTGCGGCAACGTCATCCAGAAGGGAGAGCTGTGGCCCGCCATCACAGTCCGCATGGTCAGCAGGAAGTTGTTCACCCCTTGGTAGGGTTCTCCGCCCACGCGCAGGGGACGAGACCTGCCACCTGCGGTCCATGGCTCGCGCCACGGCAGGACGCCGCGCTCGATGATGCGGATGATTTCGTTTGTGATGACCTCGGAGGCATCGAATTTGGGCGTGCGGGATCGGGCCATGGCTGGCGTCCTTTCGAGTTTTGGTGAGAGGGAGTGGTGACTAGGTTGACCGACAGAGCCGCGGATCGTTGGTGATGCTCGCGCCGAGCTGTTCGGCCATGTCGATGTAGGTGGTCAGCGACACGGACTTACCGGGACCCGAAGAGTCAGGGTCGACCGATCCGTCCCGCGCCACCCGCGGCAGGTTCGCGAAGGTGATGACATCGGTGACGGGTCGGATATCGATGAACGGCGTGCCACGTGCGACCGCAAGAGCGGCCAAGGGAAAGCGCTCGATCGGCGCGAAGGTCGACACGGTGGTCCAACCGAGATGGAGGAAAGTCCCACCCTCTCCGCAGATCACATGCGCGTTTGGCAATATCGCCGCCTGCTTCAGATAGCCGAGATCACGCAGGACGGTCTCGCGCTCGAGCCGCTGTGCCTGCCCCGTCTGGCCGGATCGGCGTAGTTCCTTGTGTCGCCACCACGAGGCAGCGGTCGCGCGCAACACGCGCAAGACACCTGTTTGCATGGGAATGCCCTTCATCAGGAACAGCAGACCGGAATCCGGCCCGGACCCATCTGAGGGACCCCAAAGGCCCTCATCCGTCAGTCACAAAACCCGAAGAACACTTTCACTCTTTAGGGATCTGATGCCGAGGAGCGTTAAATGCAAAGCTCATGAGAACGTAGGATCCTCCACTTTCCGGCATCAGACCCCAATGAGGAACAGGATCAGGCCCGGACACCCTCTTTCGGGCATCCTCAGGCCTGACCTCCCCCGGCCCTCCTCTTCCTCTCAAACCCCATGATTTCCGCAGGTGGCTTGATTTTGTTCCTGTTATGTTCTATGTTGAAAGCCACGCTAAGAAGGGAGATCCCCGATGGAAAGCACCACTTACGCCCTGCCCGCGACGCCAAAGCAGATCGCCTATGCGCGCGCACTGGCCCTTCGCAACCAGACGCTTCTGCCGTGTGAGGTTCAGCAAGATCGGCGCTCCTTGAGCGCCTGGATCGACGCACAGGCCAAGCTGAAGCCGGGCACGCAGGACAGCCGCCCGACATCAAAGCAGGTCGCCTTTGCCGAGCGCCTCGCCCGCATCAAGCGCCGCGCCGTGCCGGACGAATGCTTCCGCGACAAGGAGCTGATGTCGAAGTGGATCGATGGGAACAAGTGAAGCTGGGTAGACCCCGCGCTGATCGAGATTACTTCGGCCGATCGACAACGGATGCCCCGCCCGACTTGGCAAGCGCGATCAGGCTGGACTGGATTTTGGATGTGAAGACGGAACTGAACGTGCCGATGGGCGTGCGGTCCTCCCAGACAAAGGACCGCTCCAGAACATCGGTGTTGATCTCGTCCAGCATGACCCATTTGCGGACATGGGTTTATGACCCCACGCGCTGCGACTCGATCTGTGGCACCTCGATGATCAGCACGATGTTGACGAGCGTTGCCGCAACAAGCAGCCGGAGCGGGGTTCGGGTACACCCCATTAACTCCTAGCCTACGGCGACCCCGAACAGCGCACCGACCCCGGCTGTCGCCGCCATTGCAAGCGCTCCCCATAGCGTGACCCGCGTGGCCCCACGGACGACGCCTGCGCCGCCGGCCGAAGCGCCCAATCCGCCAAGAACCGCAAGGCCAAGGATCGTCGATCCCGCCACCAGGGGAGCGATCTGCGCCTCCGAGACCAGCAGCACGACGATCAGGGGCAGCACCGCCCCAACGGCGAAGGTCAGTGCGGACACCAGAGCCGCCTGGACAGGGCGGGCGGTAACGGTTTCCGAAATGCCGAGCTCGTCGCGCGCATGCGATCCGAGCGCGTTACGTTCAGTCAGTTGCACGGCAACCTTTTCCGCCAGGTCGCGGTCCAGCCCCCTTTCAACATAAATCCGGGTTAGTTCCTCGAGCTCGGCCTCGGGCGTTTCCTCGAGTTCACGGCTCTCTCGGGCGAGGTCCGCCTGTTCGGCGTCAGTTTGCGAGCTGACCGAGACATACTCCCCCGCCGCCATCGACATCGCGCCAGCCATAAGCCCGGCCAGCCCGGCGATCATGACCTCGGGCTTGCCGGACCCGGCTGCGGCGACGCCGACGACGAGGCTCGCGGTCGAGACAAGACCATCGTTGGCGCCGAGAACGGCGGCCCGCAGCCAGCCGATGCGATGCACCATATGGATTTCAGAATGTGATAGACGGCTCATGGCGTGGCTCCTTGAACGATGTCAGCTTGCTCTGAAATGATCGCCTGGGGTTTGCCCGTAGCTGGCTCCTGTGGCGCGATGCGCAGCGCGCGCAGGGCGTTCAGGATCACGGCAACGTCGATCACTTCTTGCAGGAGCGCGCCCTGAACCGGCGTGAGGTAGCCGAAAGCGGCCGCGATCATGCCCATGACAGACAGGCCGATCCCGGCGACAACGCTTTCGACCGCGATCCGGCGTGAAGCCCGCGCGATCTCGATGCCGGGCCCCAGCCGGTCGATCCGGTCGACGAGCAGCACCACGTCGGCGGCCTCGGCCGAGGCCGCGGCGCCCCGTGCCCCCATTGCCACGCCTACATCGGCTGCGGCCAGGGCGGGCGCGTCGTTGACACCATCACCCACCATCATCACCGGCCCGTGTTTACGCTCAGAGAGCACCAGCAACACCTTTTGATCCGGCGTCAGACCGGCCCGCAGCCCGTCGAGGCCCAGCCCTTCCGTCACACGCTCGGCCACGTCCGCGCGGTCGCCGGTGGCCAGCAGGATACGCGAGATCCCTTGGCGGCGCAGACCGTCCAGCATGGCACCCGCTCCCTCGCGCAGCGGGTCGGACATGACGAGGTGCCCGGCCATGTGACCGTCAACTGCCACTGCGACAAGGACCGATCCGGCGCCCTTGGCGGGGTGATCGCCCACCATCCGCCCGACCCGGGACGCCACGAAGCCGTCGCCCCCGACGATCACCTCGCGGTCCTCCACACGACCCAAGACCCCTTCGCCCGGGATCTCAGCCACTTCTGTCGGAACGGGCAGTGTGAAGCCCTGTGCCTTGGCGGCGGTGACGATCGCTTGCGCGACAGGGTGCTTGGAGGCCTGATCGAGCGCGGCCGCGAGGCGCAGGATGTCGTCCTCGTTCATGCCATCGTGGCTGTCGATCGAGATGATCTGCGGACGGCCATCTGTCAGCGTCCCCGTCTTGTCGAGGATCAGCGTACGGATGCGCGCCATTGTCTCGAGCGGCCCTGCGCCCTTGATCAAAACGCCAAAATGCGCCGCACGCGAGAGACCCGCGACCAGCGCAACCGGCACGGCAAGGATCAGCGGACAGGGCGTGGCGACCACCAGCACGGCGACCGCGCGGATCGGATCGCCTGTGAACCACCAGGCCGCGAAGGCGATACTGACGGTGACGACCAGAAAGCCCAGCGACCAGCGGTCGGCCAGCCGGGACATCGGCGCTTTGGACGCCTGCGCTTCCTCGACCAGGCGAACGATCCCGGCATAGGTGCTGTCCTTGGCCTCGCGCGTCGCCGTCAGGTCGAAGGCCTCGCCCGCGTTGGTCGATCCGCTCATGGCGTCGGCCCCGCGCGCCAGCCGGACTGGGAGGGATTCGCCGGTCAGCGCCGCGGTGTCGAGGAAGGCGGTGTCGGACGTAACCGAACCGTCCACGGGAACGACATCGCCCTGCCGGATCAGCAGGCGATCGCCCGGTGCGATCTCCTCGAGAGGCACATCCTCAAGACCGCCGTTCCGGTGCCGCGTCGCGGTCCGGGGTACGCGAGATAGAAGATCCTTCATCGAACGACGTGCACGGCCCTCAGCGAAGGCTTCGAGGAAAGTGCCTCCAGAATACATGACTGCGACGACAGCCGCAGCCAAGGTCTCGCCGAAGACAAGCGCCGCCGACATCGACAGCGCGGCAACGATATCGAGGCCCACCTCGCCGCGCCCAATGCTGCGGACGATTTCGACCACAAGCGCTGCCAGCGCGGGAACAACTCCTGCAATCCAGATCAGGTTCGCAACCTCTGGTTGGCCCGCAAGGTAGAATGCGAGTCCCACGATCAGCCCGGTTGCGGCCATCAGCAGGAGTGCGGTCTTGAAGCGATCGGTACGGGTCTGTTCCATGCGGCTCATCTTCCCCCGGCTGAGGCGATTGCCGCTGGTTCTTCGGAAAAAAGACGCCCGACTCCCACGCCCATTGCATTGCCTTCATCATCGCACAGAAGAAACAGGGCGTCGAGTCCACGTTGTCTCGCGAGGTCCGCACCCCTCTCCGCACCAAGCACCATGAGCGCCGTCGCCCAAGCATCGGCCTCGGCACAGGTGCGGGCCACCACGGTGACGGAGGCCGGCGAGGCGATCAGCGGCGCGCCACGTCTCGGATCCATGGTATGCGACAGGCGGCGCCCCTGAACCTCGACCCAATGGCGGTAGTCACCGGAGGTCGCCACGGCGGCGTCCTGCAGCGCCAGAACCGAATGCGGCGTCCGGCGATCAGGGTCCGGCGCTTCTACCGCGATGATCCATGCCTCGCCATCGGGGCGCAGGCCCATGGCACGCATCTCACCGTCGATGCCGACAAGGGCGTCGGCAATCCCATGATCGCGCAAGGTCTCGGCGAGCCGGTCGACGCCATAGCCCTTGGCGATGCCGTTCAAATCCAGCGCAATGGGCGCGGTCTTGCGCAACTGCATCCCCTCGATCTCCAGCACCTCCTGCGCCGGGCGGCGGGGGGCGTCCATCACGGCGCGGATACCCTCGGGCGCGGCGGCCCCGGGCCCGAAACCCCAGGCCGTCACCGCATCGCCCATGCCGATATCGAAGGCCCCGCCCGAGGCGCGCCCGATCTCGAGCCCGAGGCGCAGGACCGCCCGCAGTTGCTCCGGCACCACCACCCAATCGTCCACCGGCGCCGCATTGATCCGCATGAGCGCGCTCTCCGCGTTCCACGTCGACATCTGCTTGTCCACCTCGTCGACAGCCGCCTGAAGGGCGGCACGGATTGCATCCGTGTCGCGGCCCCGATCCGCGAAGAACAGCGCCGACCAGCGCGTGCCCATGGTGGGGCCGTTCAGGGCGATGCGCGCGCGCTCAGTAGACATCTTCGACATACCGCCCCTCTGCCTTTAGGACTGCGGGCGTAAGCCCGGCAGGTGCGAGGATCTCGGCCAACGCATCGCTCACGCCCGTGGCCATGTCGCGCCCGCCGCAGACCATCACACGCGCCCCGTCGCAGATAAGCCGGGCCACCTGCGCCGCGTCGGCGCGCAAGGCGTCCTGCACATAACTGCGCCGCGCGCCGCGCGAGACGGCGGTGACAAGCCGGGTCAACCGCCCCTCAGCCTGCCAGCCGGGCATCTCTTCGCCATAGAAGAAATCGCTGTCCGCATGCCGCATCCCGAAAAACAGGTGCACGGGCCTGTGCCGCGCATTGCCGCGGATGAAGCCCGCCAGCGGCCCGATGCCGGTGCCCGCCCCGATCAGGATCAGCGGGGTGCGACCGCGGTCGGCGTGAAAGCCGGGATTGCGGCGCAGGAAGGCCGTGACCCTAGCGCCCGGCTCCAAGGCGGTCAGCTGGCCCGAGGCCAGCCCGCCCGGATGCTTGCGCACAACGATCTCCACGAAGCCGTCGCGGCGACCCGAGGCCAGCGAGTAGAGACGTGGCACGGCGCTGCCCTGCGGCAGGACACCGATCAGGTCGCCCGCCTGAAACCGTGCGAAACCCGCCCCGGTCAGCCGCTGCCACAGCGTCGCGCGCGGCAGGGCGAAGCGCAGGATCGCGGCCCCCGCCTGCATCTCGGCCCTGTAGTTGCGCCGCGAGACGAGGGTCAATGTTTCGGTGCGCGGCGAGACGGGCTGGTGAGAAAGCTCGAGAGAGATGCTAAGCGCCTCGCCAAGAGCGCGGCCCCAGCGCGCGAAATCCTGCGGGGACTGGCGGTCGATTGCGTCAAGCGGCAGAAGCTCCGGCCAGTCCTTCGCTTGCGCTGCTGCCGCAACGTCCTTGGCAAAGGCGCAATAGGCCGGAAAACTCCGATCTCCGAAACCAAGCACAGCCATGGGAATATCCGGCGCTCCGTCGAGGGCGTTCAACCGGTCGAGGAAGCCCTTCGCCGAGGCCGGCGCAGCCCCGTCGCCATAGGTCGCGGCGAGCACGATGATGCGCTCGGCTCGGGCGTAGCGCTCTGGCGCGAAGCCCGACATCGGGCCAACATGGACGCCCTGCCCCGCTGCCGTCAGCGCGGCATGCAGGGTCGCGGCGAAGCCCCAGGTGCTGCCACCCTCGCTGCCGACAAGAAGGATCGTCTCGGCACGGCCCGCGGGCTGGTTGCCGCGGATGCGCGGCCGCCCGCGCCGCCCGGCAAACCAGATCAGGACGCCGGTCACGCCCATCGCCGGCACTCCGAGCGCCATCATCCCGAGCACAAGGCCGAGCGTCGCGGCCCCCTGCCCCGTGTGCAGCATGTAAATGGTTTCCGAGACGCGCTCCCACCCGGTCAGGTCGGCCCATGCCATGAGCGCGCCGGTTCCCTGGTCAAGATAGCCGGTGCCCCGGTCGGTCTTCAGTGTGAACACGTCCGTCGCATCGCCGGGATAGGGAAAGCTCAGTTCGCGCAGCTCGGCGACGGGGGTCTGCAGCAGCGTGGCCATCTGATCGAGAGCGAACCCAATCTCTCCGCTCACTTCGGTGGGATCAGCCGGCAGGACGCCACCGTCCGGCAGAAGATCGAAGGTGGAAGCTGTCATCCAGAGGGCGGTGGTGGAGGACAGAACGAGGCCGATGACGGCGATCCGGGCGATCTCGACGTGCAGCCGGCCCGCGAGCGGTCCGCGCAGAGGCGCGAACCAGTGCCGCCATCCCCCCGCCCGCCGCGCGACCAGCACAGCACCCGAGAGCGAGAGGACCAGCATCGCTGCGGCCCCGGCGGCCATGGCGATGCGCCCGCCATCCCCGAGGAAGAGCGAGCGATGAAAGTTGGTGAGCCAGCGAAGGGCTTGGTTCGGGTCGGCCGAGGCAACGCCCGCGCCCGTCGCCGGGTCGATCACGGCAGCACCAGGCGCGCCCTGATCGAACCAATAGGCGGTGATCCGACCGGAGGGCGACCGCCGGATCTGCTCGACGCCCGGATAGACGACCTGGATGCGGTCCGCGAGGGTGGCGACTGTCAGGCCAGTCTCCACCTGCGGCGCGGTGATGCGCTCGACTGCCGGAAAGACCGAGAGCGCAGCGCCGCTCAGGCTCAGGATCGTGACGAGCGCGAGTGCCAGAAGACCCGGCCAGCGATGGAGTGTACGGATCATGGCCCTGCCCCTCACATGTCGTAGGAGAAGTTGGAGATGTAGCGCCGCCCGCTCACCGGCGTGCCCGCGCCCGCCGTCGTCAGCGGCACGGCCACCTCGTTCGGGCTATCGCGCATATCCTCGACCGCCGCGTCGATGTGCAGCGTGTAGCCCGTATCGAACAGCGCGTCGGCCAGATCGAGCGTGATCTCGAGACTGCGGCCCGCGCCGACGCTGGCGCCGGTGATACCGTTTACCTGCGCGGTATCGCCGCCCGTGGCACGGTACCAGTCGCTCAGATGCTCGTAGTACTTGGACTTGCCACCAGCCATCCAGAGACTGCCGACATAGGCGCCCGAGGCGTCGGTAACGTAAAGCGCGAGGTAAGCGCCGTCGCCACCATAGTTGTTAAGGGTGGTTGTGAGCGTCACGGGCCGTGCCATAGCGAGGCCGGGAAGCGTGAGTGCGGTGGTCAGCGCGAGCGTTGCGAGAAGTGATTTCATGGGAATGATCCTTGTTCAGGGTGCTTCGGAGCTGTTCAGTTCACCTGAACCTGCGGAGGGGCGCCGTTTCCGAAGAGGCCGTTCTGCGGAGGAGCGACCGTTCCAGCGGGCGCGGGATTGCGGGCGCCACCGCGGTCGTCGTCATCATCCTCGTAGTCCATCTCGACGATCTGCAGCGTCGCCGGATCGAGCTTCACCTCGATCTCGCGGCCATCCTGGTCTCGGCCTTCGAGTTCGTAGCAGCCGTCGTCGATCTCGAAGTCGCGCACCGTCCAACCGTTCTGTTCGGCCATCTGCATGGCGGCCTCGCGCGGCTGCCACTGGTCACGGGGCGCATTGCAATCATCGTCGTCGGCCAGCGCAGCGCTGGCGGGCAAAAGTGCGATCAGGGCAAGGGCGGTCAGGGTCTTTTTCATGGCAAGGGGTCCTTTCGTTTGATGAGACCAATCTGGCACCCCGACCTGAGGGCATCCTGACGCCCCAGCGATTCCTGCTTCAGCTTGCCGTCAGGAAAATGGCCCCGCCGATGAGGGCGGAGCCAAAAAAAGATGCGAGCGCAGGCTACAGGGCTGGCATGGCTATGCGCCCTGCCCCGCGTTCAGGTGAATTCGAACTGCTCGAAGCGGACACGGCGAGGCGTTTGGCCTTGTGCTTTCAAGCCCTTGAGAATCCCGTCCTTCAGACCGGTTGGGCCGCAGAACCACAGATCGGCTTGCCGGATCGCGAAAGGGACCGCGCCAATCAGGCGCTCGGCCGTGAGCCTGCCATCGCGCGTCGTAACGACCACCTCGAAACTGAACCTCGGGTTGCGGGCAGCCGCAGCGCGCAACGTCTCTACGCCAATCGCCTCCTCTTGTGTCGGAACGCAGTAGATGAGGTGAATGTCGCGACTCTCCGCCTCTGTCAGGCTTTCCGCCCAGGCGAGGAACGGCGTGATACCGATGCCGCCGGCAAGCCATATTTGGCGCGCACCGCCCTTGCGGAAATTGAACCGTCCATATGGCCCTTCGACCTGCACGCGCGTTCCGGTCCGCAAGATGGCGGGCAGGCTTCGTGTCCAGCCACCCAACCCCCTGATGCAGAACGTCAGGGTGCCGTCAGGGCGCGGGGCGCTGGCAATCGTGAAAGGGTGCGGCTCGGACAGTCCTGCCTCTGGCGCGCGGAAGAAGGCGAATTGCCCCGGCCGCCACCGCATGGCCCGCCCCTCGGGGCGGAGGGTTAGCGTGGTGGTGTCCTTGGTCTGGCTGATCTCTGTGACGGTGAATTCTCTACGCCGCAGGTACGGGGCGACCAGCTCGGTGAATATCCACGCGATCACTCCGGCGATGCCGAATGTGTTCAGAAGCACCGAGAGCGATGGATCTACCTCTGTCGGCAGGTCGACGAAGAACTGGTGAAAGACCACGATTGCAAAAAGGGCCCCCATGAAACGATGGCTGAACCGCCAGATTTGATAGGGGATTTCCAGTGGGGTGAAGGGCAATCTCCGGAACCAGCTGACAGCAACCAGGGCAAGAAGCGCGTTGAAGGCAAGTTCGCCCGCCTCTTCACCAAGTTCACCAAGGGAGGTTTCACGCACCAAACGCTCGAAATCCGGCTCGATCTGCTGGTGCAGGATCATCAGGACCATTGCGGAAATACCAAGCCACTTGTGGACCCGGTACATGCGATCGAGACCGCCGAACAACGGCTCCACCAGCGGCGGCCGTGCGGCGAGGATCAGGGTCTGTGCCATCGCGACAACTGCCGCGGCCCCGACGGCGATGCCGAGCGCGGCATCCGCACCATAAGTCGCATAGGTGTTGAAACCGAGCAAAGCCGCCAGCAGGCATGGCAACGCAACCAGCACCGGGCCCGTCAGGGCTAGAGGAGAGTTTAGGGAAAGCCGGGAGAGTGGCGGCAGGCTCGGCACCGGGACAATACCGTCGCGACGCGCTGCATCAGTCATCGTCGCGTCTCTCGTGATCCCGCTCGCGGCGATCATCCTCGTCGTCCTCGTATTCGAACTCGATTACCTCCAGCGTGGCCGGGTGGACAGTCACCTCGATCGCACGCCCCTCGGCATCCCTCCCGTCGATCTCGTAGCAGCCGTCATCGATCTTGATCCGGCGCACCGTCCAACCATTTTCCTCGGCCAGCATGGCAACAGCATCGCGCGGCTGCCAGTCGGCCATCGGCACGAAGCAATCGTCGTCAGCCAGCGCCGCGCCGGCCGTAAAGACCGCGAGAAAGCCGATAATTGTCAATGTCTTCTTCATGGGGCACACTCCTAGTGGCTCGCCTCTTGATGCCATTCATGCGCCGCGAAGCTGACGGCAGCCTGAAGGGGCTCGACCCACAAGCTTCAGCTTCGTGTCAGCCAGACGGATCATGGAGGGACATCAGGAAAGGACGGGTACGACCATGCGCATATTGCTGATCGAGGACGACACGACTCTTGGCGCTGCCGTGCGCGACCAGATCGCAGCTGATGGCCAGTCAGTAGACTGGGTCACGCGGCTAGACGCGGCGGCAGACGCGATGAGCGCAACCTCTTAAGACCTGCTCCTGCTCGACCTCATGCTGCCAGACGGACGTGGTATCGGGTTCCTCAAGGGCCTCAGGACGCGTGGAGACGTGACGCCGGTCATCATCCTGACGGCGCTCGACCAGGTGTCCGATAGGATCGAAGGCCTCAATGCGGGCGCTGACGACTATCTTGTGAAGCCCTTCGACCTGTCGGAACTGTCGGCACGGATCGGATCGGTCGCGCGGCGCTACAGCGGCAACCCCAACCCGATCCTGACCCACGGACCGCTCGACATCGACCTTGCCGCGCGCAGCGTCCATCGGGATGGCAGACATGTGCCGCTGACGGCGCGGGAATGGGCGCTCTTCGAGGCCTTCCTGGCGCGTCCCGGGCAGCTCCTGTCCAAGGCGCAGTTGGAGGAGAAGCTCTACGCTTTCGACGCCGAAGTCGAGAGCAACACCATCGAGGTGCACGTGAGCCGCCTGCGCAAGAAACTGGGGAGCGCCATCATCGAGACCGAGCGCGGCATGGGTTACCGGCTGGGCAAGCCATGATGTGGCCATCCAGCCTTCAGGTACGGCTCGGCTTGTCACTCGGCCTTGTGCTGACGATCCTCTGGCTCGCCGCCGCCACGGTTACCGCGGTGATCGTTCGGGGCGAGATGGATGAGGTCTTCGACAGCGCCCTACGCGAAACCGCCGAGCGCATCCTGCCGCTGGCCGTGACCGACATCGTCGGGCAAGAAGATCAGGGTGTGACGCAGCGCCTCGCGCCGATCCGGGAGCATGACGAGTTCTTCACCTACATCGTACGCGATGCCGAGGGACGCATTTTGCTGCAATCCCATGCGGCGGACCCTGCCGTGTTTCCTCCATACGGCGGTCCGGGATTTGGGCAGAACGCCACACATCGCCTCTACAGCGACGCGGCGCTCCAGGGGACGATCAGCATCACCGTGGCCGAACCGTTGGCGCATCGCGCTTCGGTTGCTCGGGAAATCCAGATGAGCCTCGGCCTGCCGCTGCTGGTTGTGCTGCCGTTGGCGCTCGCGTCGATTATTCTCGCTGTGCGCTTTAGCCTCGCCCCTCTCCATCGGTTCCGTACGCGGCTTGAAGCGCGCGGCGTGCGCGACCTGTCAGAAGTACCCGCGGCCGACCTGCCGACAGAAATCGGACCGCTGGCTGCAACCTTGAACAGCCTTTTGGCTCGGTTGCGCGACGCGTTCGAGGCTGAGCGAAGTTTTGCAGCCAATGCGGCTCATGAACTAAGGACACCATTGGCGGGCGCTATCGCCCAGGCGCAGCGACTGCGGTCAGAGACCAAAGATCCGACCATCGACGCGCGCGCCGCCGAGATCGAGGCGACGCTCAAGCGTCTCGCTCGGCTGTCCGAACGTCTCCTGCAGCTTGCGCGGGCGGAAGGCGGTAGACTTCGGATGGACCAGAGCGCTGATGTCAGAACCATCACTCGGGTCGTGGTGGAAGATATTGCGCGCAGCACAGAGAACGGGCGCCTTATGTTGAACTTGCCGGACACGCCTGTCTTGTCTGATATCGACCCCGACGCATTGGGAATTCTGTGCCGGAATCTGGTGGAAAACGCCCTACGCCACGGGGCGCAGAATGCCCCAGTCGAGGTTACACTCACGAGCGACGGGCAGTTGATCGTGGCGAACGAGGGCCCCGCGGTAGCAACCCAAACACTCGAACGCCTGACAGGGCGCTTCGAGAGGGCAGATGCAAAAACTGATGGTAGCGGGCTTGGCCTCGCTATCGTCTCAGCCATCGCAGAACGGATCGAAACCTCTCTCTTGCTCCAGTCACCACGTCCCGGTGAAACTTCTGGATTTCAGGCATCCGTCAGATTGCCAACGGATGCTCCAAATGCCCATGTGAAAGATCGGGAGCATTGGCCTTGAAGTCTCACGTCGCAGCGCCCCGAGGGGTGCGGTGTCGATGATGGTTGTTGTAGACATGATTCTTCATTCTGAATGCGAGTAATCGCGCTCATCCCATTGATATTATTACACTATAGGGTGATTGGGGGCGGAATCTCCGCCCCCCGCTGGATCACGTTATTCCGAGGCCAGCATCGACGCGCCTTCAGCAGGCAGGTCATCCGTCAGAAATGCAGGAAGGTCAGCTTCACTGACGCTGTCAGCCGCTTCGGCATCCGCCCCCTGCCCTTCGGCATGGTCCTCATCGTCAAGCGCCACGAGATCGTTCCGGCGCATGACGCTCGTCGACCAGCTTTGCCACCACGCTGTCCTTCAGATCGCTCGCCTGCGCCGGCATGTAGATGTGACGCACTGAGGCTTCGAGACAGCTTCCCGAAGCAGAGGAAGTGCGGAAGGTGTCCGTCACAATCTTCAGCAGCAGCAGAATCAACGCCACGTCGGGCGAGCGCCCGATCGCTTCACGCAGCGCCAGCGTCCGGTGTGCCGTCAACTCGATTACGAGCCGCTCGGGCAGTGGCTTCAGCGCTCCGTCATCCTCATCCTCCGGCAGATCGCCGCCAATCGGCTGGCCTCCCGACATGATGACGGTTCCGGCATGAGCGGCACTGTCATAGCCATCGGTGAGATCACGATCATCCCCCTGCCCCGCCACCGCAGGATCAGCACCATCCTGGACCGCTGTCACGTCAACCGGCTCATCCTCTGGACGCACATAGCCGCGATAGACGGCCAGCGCGCCGTAGCGGTCGAGCGTGACGAACGCCCCTGCCCGCCCGATCTCCTCCGCGTCGAAGATCAACGGCCGGGTCTCGATCTTTTCCATCTCCGTTTCCAACACGCCAAGCCGCGTGTCGATCCCGTCGGGGATTTCATCCTGACCCGCGTATTCCTCTTCCAGCGCCCGGTATTCGGCGAGCAGCTTGGCATGGGCCGCGCCTTCGTCATCCGTCATCGGTGCCGGATCACCTGACAGGGACCGCAGGCCGTGGCTGTAGCCGTAGGGCAGGTCAAGCGCGACCTCGATCCACTTCCAGCCCTCAACGGCAACCGTCTCAGCCTTGGCCTGGAGTTTTTCCGTCACCAGCCGATCGAGCAGGGCAGGGTCCTCGAGCCAGCCACCGTCATCGCCCTGAAAGAGGTCATGCAACATCGTGCCGCCCGCCGCTTCGTAGGCCTCAGCACCCACAAAGACCGCGCGCCGGTCAGACGCCCGGACCGAGGTCTCGGTCAGCATGCGCCGGATCTGGAATGGCTCCTTGTTCCAGGATGAATGGATCACATCCCAGACCTGAACCTGACGCGCATGATCGGGGTTCACGGTGAAGGCCATGAGCTGCTCCAGCGTCATGCCATCCTCGGCATAGACCTCAAGCAGGGCAGGGGCGACGGAAGCGAGTTTCAAGCGCTGCTTCACGATCTGCGGCGTCACGAAGAAGGCGGCGGCAATCTCTGCATCGCTCTGGCCCTTGTCCCTCAGCGCCACAAACGCGCGGAATTGGTCGAGCGGGTGCAGGGCGACGCGATGCATGCTTTCTGCAAGGGAATCATCCTCGGCCAGGATGTCGGACGCAGCATCGCGCACGATGCAAGGAATGGGCGGGGTCTTTGCCAAACACTTCTGCTTCACCAGCAGGGACAATGCTTGGAACCGACGGCCACCGACCGGGATCTCGAACTTGCCGGTCTCGGTGCCGTCGTCAGCCAAGACGGGCCGCACGCTCAGGCTCTGCAACAGACCGCGGCGGGCGATGTCTTCGGCCAGTTCCTCGACAGACACGCCAGCCTTGATGCGCCGCACGTTGGACTGGCTCAGGACCAGCTTGTCAAAAGGGATATCCCGCGAAGGGGACAGGGTGATTTTCCGGACAGCTTTCGTCATCAGATCTTCTCCACGACGGGCGCCGGAAGCCACTCTCCCGATCTCATTTCCCGTCACCCTCAAACCAACACTCCTTTCCCTCTCGATGATCGTATGGTTGCCAAGAGGCGACTTAACAGCTGTTAAGTCATGCCAACTGAGCACCGCGGCGTTGAAACTTAACAGCTGTTAAGCCGCACTTCGCCGACCGATCAAAGCCATGACCATCGGACCGCAAGAGAATTCGCCCGCCGCGGCCTTGGACGTCAGCGCCCGCAAGTATCCACCCGGTGATCTGATGTCAGAGAATCGTTCCAGCATGGCCACGACGACGATCGAGGCTTGCTCTGGTCCCATGCAGCGTTGCGCTTCTTCCCACGCGGAAACACTGATCCCCATGGCCGGCCTTACATGACAAGCCGCGTCGAAAAGTTGGTGCCAGTGTCGAATGTCGCCCTGATAGAAAGTCTTGAGCGAGGGACAGCCGGCGATTACCAGGTGGAGTGGGATTTTCGGCACCCGCCTCGTGTCAGACTCTTCAAGGTCAGCCACGGGCTCACCCGTATCATCATCAGGCGCGCGTCCCGCCGCCCCGCCTTTTTCTAAGGCAGGTTCAAGATCTATAGATTCTTTATTTGAATTATGATGGTGACGCTCACATTGGGCATCATTGGTGTTCATTTCTTCTGTTTCAGGACCGTCAATCACATTACGCGCCTGGTCAAGAAGGGTCTCCAGTTCAGTCCGAAATGCCGACAGATCCTCAAGCGAGAGTTTGCGGCGAAGAGCGCGGGCGGTGAGGGCTGCCTTGTCGCGGAGCTGGTCCCATAGGCCAAGCCCGGGCTGGATCTCCTCGCCGAACTCCGCCAGAGCGGCCAAGTCGCGACGCATAAGGCTCACTACCTCCCTCAGTCGCCGCACACGGTCCTCGGCCTCACGCACAGCCTCTGCAGCCCGTGCAATTTCCTCGGCCCGGCAATAGAGCGGGGAGAGATCAAAGCCGAAGGCCACCCGATCTTCGCCACGCTTGCGCACATACCGCTTCCCATTGGGGCTATCGCGCCGCATGAGCAAGCGTGCCTCTACCAACCGGGCGAGGTGACGGCGCATCGTCGAGCAAGGCATGCCGTTCAGCCGCTCGCAGATCGCCTTGTTGGATGGGAAGACGACCATTTCGGTGTTCCCGCCAAGCGCATCGTCCGGAAAAAAGCTGAGAAGTCCCTGAAGAACGGTCAGATCGCGCTCGGAAACCCCGAAGGCGGCCTGTGCCTTGGACAGCTCACGGAGGAGCTCCCACTTGTTGACGGGCTTGCCGGGAACAGACGCCTCAGGACGCTCGACCACGCGCAGATGGGCGTGCGAGATCGGCCGCATAAACGGCGAAATCGGTGTGTAATCCATGATGTCATTCACGAAGGCAAAATTTCCCTGGCCCGCGAATCGCTTTGCGCTTGCGGGAAAGGGGCCAGATCGCTACATTCAGAGGTGCGAAAACTGAAGTTTTGTAGCGGGCTGGTCCCGTGCGAAACCTAAGAAAGGTCTCGTGAAGCTTGCTTCTCGGGGCCTTTTTCTTTTCTGCCTGTCTCGTGCCTCCTTTTTGATTGTTGCTCTTCCTCAGTCTTCCGAACGCTTCCAGCGCTCGTGAAGCTCGGTGATCAGCTGCGGGGCGTTGCCCTCAAGCCAGCTGACAAAATCGCTCTCCTCGGCCTTCAACTCGAGCTTGAGTTGCTTTCCACGACGTCCGATCGTGACAGTGGCGGCACCGACCCCCGGAATCACCGTGCCGGGCCGCCCGCGAGGGCGAGACGAGGATGTGGTCTGTTCGGGCTTCCCTGCAGCAGAGAGGACGGCCAAAAATGCATGATCGGATTTCTCGTCAATACCGCCTTGGTAGGATGTCTTGGCCTCACCCGCCAAAGCTGCAAGCAGTTCGCGATCGGCATCCGTAGCCCCCAGCAACTTCTTGAGCTCTTCCCACCTGGGCCGACCAATGCCCGGAGCGGCACCGATGGCGAGGACCAAGTCCTCCCCAACGGTGCGGACCACGCTTAACAGCTGCGACACTCCTGCCTCGGTCAGATTGAGAACCTCGGCGACACCCTTGTTAGTGCGTTCGGATGCGCTCAGATGGTCACCGTCGAGCAAGGCTGCGGCAACAAGCGCTCGTTCGATGAAGCTTAGATCCCGCCGCTCCTGGTTCTCTAACAGCTGATCACGAAGTGCCTGATCGCCCTCCATCTCTGTGACAATGGCGCGGACCTTGATCCCAAGTTCTCTGCAAGCTTCCAGTCGACGACGGCCATAGATCAGGCTGTAGCGATCACCATCAAGCGGCCGGACGAGGATTGGTACTCGCTGTCCGTTCTTGGAAATTGACGCCTTGAGGCCCGCAGTCTCAATCTGCAGCCTGTCATCGAGCCGACCTGTGGTTTCGATTTGGTCAGGCTCGATTTCGAAAACGCCGCCGCGCAGCCTGCGCCCTTCAAGAGCGTCGGGCGCGTTGCGCAGGGTCTGCAGTGGCAGTCCCAGTTTAGGCTTTCTTGCCATTGCGTCCCCACGTGTTCTGGATGATCGCCGCGATCTCGTCGTTGACGGCGTTCATGGATTCGATTGCACGATCGAAAGTCTGACGCGTGAAGTCCTTCTTGTCGGCCTCGTAGAGCGTCTGCTTCGTCAGCCCTGCATCAGAGATCGCAGTAGACTCAACCATGTGGTTGGTCAGGACTGACCTGCCGAACAGACCCCGGATGAAAGCAATGACCTCGGTCTGCGGGGCATCACCCACCTTGTAGCGGGTCGGCAGAAAGCGCAGCCAGTCGAAGCGAAGGTTTGCGCCAGCATCCCGGATGACGCCAAGCAGATCAGCGGTCATGCGCAAAAACTGCGACATGGACATCAGATCGAGCATTTGGGGGTGAACGGTAACAAGCACCCCTGAAGATGCTGAAAGGGCGGACATGGTTAAAAAACCAAGCTGCGGCGGACAGTCGATGACGACGACGTCATAGTCCGCTTCGACACTGTCGAGCGCGTCGCGCACACGGGCAAAGAATGCGCGGGCGCCGCCACGCTGAATGGCTGCCGGTGTCTCATGTTCGAATTCCATGAGCTCGAGGTTCCCGGGAATCAGGTCAAGACCACGGATGTAGGTCTTGCGGATCACGTCCGAGATCGGGACCGGTTCATCGTAGCGAACCGCATCATACAGCGTGCCACCCTCCATCAGGTCCAGCTCAGGCTGGATGCCATGCAGCGCGGAAAGGGATGCCTGGGGGTCCAGATCGATCGCAAGGACACGATATCCCTTGAGAGCCAAGCGCTGTGCAAGGTGAGCGGATGTTGTCGTTTTCCCGGACCCGCCTTTGAAGTTCACAACAGAAACAATCTGAAGCTCGTCACCGGCACGACGCCCCGGAACGTAGGTTCCAGGCTTCTTCGCGTTTGCCTCAAGAGCGTGGCGAATCTCCCAGATATCATCGAGGGTATATCGCCGGTGGCTGCCCGCAGTGGTTTCGACGTCAGCGATCTTTCCTTCTCGATGAAGCTTGCGAAGGTAGGTATGATCGACGCCAAGCAACTCGGCCGCCTCGCCGCTGGTCAGGCTGCGCATGACTTTTTTGGCGTCGGGAGGGAAGTGGGCAGCACGTTGCGCATGAAGATTGGACGCAAGAAGCTCTGCGTAGTGCCCGATGGCAATGTCCAGGTCCTGCTCAGCTTCGCTCATCTCTGCCTCGATTCGTGGGCGCGTTTTTTATGTGATCGCGCGTTATTTATCGAGACTATTGCCCGAGCTATCAGATTCGTGCAAGCTCTTTCTAGATTTGGTGT